>JAFLBB010000153.1 GCA_017304135.1 Acidobacteriota bacterium
GTTGTTCATCACGGCATAGGTCTTGCCGTCGAACTGCTTGAAGGAATCGATGTTGTAGAGGCCGTAGTCCTTGCGCTGGCCCGTGAAGCCCTGCGCCGCGGCATCGTCATAGTAGCGCTTCGGCTGCATCTCAAACGTCCCGGCGGCGGTTTCGATGCGCGCGCGGTGGATGCTGGGCGAAAAGGCCTGCGCGCGCAGGTCAAAGTCGAGGTAGTAGGTCTGCGCCTCTCGCTGCCGCGGCGCTTCGCTGGCGAAGAAGACACGCAGGGTCGCTTCGTTCGTGCGCAGGATGCGCGGCACAAAGCACGCCCCCTCGGGAATCGTCTCGTTGGCAAACGCCTGCCCGCCGCGCGCCACCGGAATGCGCCGCTCCACTTTCATGTCCGCAAGCGACACCACCGACATCGTGCAATACACGAACGCCCATTCGGCGTTCTCGCCCGGCTGGATGTCGTTGGCCATCGCCACGATGTAAGCCTTGCCGTCGACGATCACAAACTCGGCGTCATGCGCGCCCTTCACTTCGGGTCCGGTCACCGAAATGAGCCGCGACATCACGCGGTCACCCGCCGCCTTGGCATCCCACGGCGGCAGGCTGTTCACCAGCCGCCGCAGCTTCACCGCGCCGCTTACGTCGCGGCCCGCCGCCACGTCCTGTTCGCGGAACTCGGCCGTGAGGATCTCGCCCGCGCCCTGGCGGTCGCGATCGTAGACCACCGTGATCAGCCCGTCCTTTGTCTGCACGGCATCGGGGTAGGAGACGCCCACGCGTTCATCGAGCAGCAGCCCGTCGTTCCACGTCTTGCCCTCGTCGCGTGAAAGCTGCGCCGTCAGATGGCTGCGGCCTTTGAAGCGGTAATGGTTCACCAGCAGCAGCGCGCCCGAAGCCAGCCGCCGGATGTAGAAGCGCGACCCCGGACTGGCGATCGTCGTCTGCGCCCCCTCGCTCCACGTCCTGCCGCGGTCCTTCGAATAGCTCTCCCACAAGAACCCGCTGCCCGTGCGCGTGAGCATCCACAACCGCCCGTCGCGCAGCTCGACGATCATGTTCTCGAGCGCCCATTCCGGCGCGCGCACGGCCCCATGCAGCTTCCACGTGCGCCCCTTGTCGCGCGAGATGGCCACGCCCTGCACCTGCTTCGACCGTGCGAACCAGTCGCGTGTCACCTCCGGCGCATGCGTCACCGGCAGCAGCCACTCGCCTGTGGAGAGCACCACCGGCTTGTTCATGCGGAACGCCACCGCCGCCTCATCGAACCCGAGGCGGAACTCCTCGCCCCACACCGGCTTCGGCGCGTCTGGCTTGGCGCAGATGCGCGCATGGACGCCGTGCTTGCCCGCCTCGCGGTCGCCGCGGTTGAAGATGGTCCAGAGCCGCCCCGACGGATCGACCCACAACGTCGGATCGAACGCCCGCGCCGTGCCGCGCGGACCGGCGATCACCTCGGGCCCGGTGTACGTCGCCCCGCCGTCATCGCTATAGGCGAGCACCACTGTGTTCTCCACCGCCGGCTCCTTCGCCCCGCCCGTGTACCACGCCACAAACGTCCGCCCCCGAGCCGTCCGCTCAATGCCGGGAATCCCCTGCCACAGGCGAACCAGGTCAGCCGGGAAGGCGAGCAGGGGGAAGAGGAGGGTGAGCAGAAGTCTCATGGCCACGCAGGTAGCGTATCAGCACTTCGCGGGAGCGGTTGACTATGATGACTGTATGAGCACGGCCCGGTTTGTCCACTGGCAGGATGGCGGCATGTGGCTCGGTTATCTGGAGGATTTCCCGGATTACCTGACACAGGGAGTGTCGCTCACCGAGTTGGAGGATAACCTGCGTGACCTCTACAAGGACCTCACCAGCGGCGAAATCCCCGGCGCGCGCCGCGTTTCCGAGCTGTCCATCGGATGAAGCGTAGCGAGCTGATTCGCAAGCTGGAAGAGGCAGGATGCCTGCTCATCCGGCACGGCGGCACTCATGACTGGGATCGCAACCCACACACTGGCGTCTCGCAACCTGTGCCCCGCCACCACGTGCTCAATGAACATCTTGCTCAACACATCCTCAGGTAGCTGAGCGCTTGAATCAGTTGCCCGCGCGCGCGAAGCTGGATCGGTTGGCCTTCAGCAGGCTCCCCACCATGTGAGCCCAAACCGCGCAAACGCATGCCAGTATCGGAGCTTCTCGTTTTCGAGGATCGGCCGCAGAAAACCGCAGACAACAGACCGTTGCGCCGGGTTAAATAGCCGCACCAACTCCTCGATGTCCTTCTCCCGCCAACCGTCATGCTGATTGCCAGGACACAGGAAATACATCGTGAACTCGGCCAACACGCTTTCGTCGCTCAACGTCTCACTCGAGCGAAGCAACCACGCCGGAAGGAACGCTACGAGCGCCTTTGGTTCGAGCAGCGGTAAAGAGCCAGAGTGGAGGTCCACGAACGCGGTCGGGATCTGGTCCCAACTCTGGCCAGGTAATGTTCGCCGCAGAGCGATCCCTTCCTCACATTCGTCGTGAGTCGAGACCTCGCCGAAGAACGGCTCAGGCGGAAAGGCTGCGAGCAGTCTGCAGCGGAAGTGCTCGGGATCGGGCAACATGGAATCCTTCAGCAGGGTGCAACCGGTTGACCGGCTTCCTCACTTCCCCGCGTACGGGTCCACCTGAACCCCCAACTTCCCCGGCAGCGGCACAGGGTCGATCGAGGCCACCTCGCTGCGCGTGCGTTGCGCCTCGAACGCCGCCAGGCCGGCCACCTGGCCCAGCGTCATCCACACCGGCTCCATGCGCAACACCGACATCGCGATGTGGGTGCATGACAGCGCCACGGGCACAAGCAGGTTGTCGAGTTTCTTCGGCAGCATCGCGCCGTAGGGCACCTGGCCGGGTTGCGCCGGGCCGAAGGCCTTCTTCGGATACCACAACACGCCTTCCATGAAGCCGTCGACGGCGAAGCGGCGGTCGTGGCAGGGATGGATGTCGAAGGAGTGTTCGCCGATGGCCACTGGCTGCGGCGCTTTCGGCGTGCGGCCCGTGCGCGCGTCGACCATGAAATTGTGCTGCGTCACCAGCGCCCGGCCTTCGATGCGCCGCCCCTGGCGCACATAGATCTGCCATGGCCAGTGGCCGTTGCCGCCGAACTCGCCCTTGTGCAGACCGAGCGGCGCCATGTGTTCGCGAATCGCCGACGGTACGCGCTCGTCGTGCTGCAGGAACCAGATGAGCCCGGCGACGTGATCGACATGGAAACGTTCGAGCCGCTCACGATGCCGGCGGCCGGCTTCGGGCCACGTCCAGCTTGCGCCGGGAAGGTTCGTGCTCGTCAGCCCCTCGATGTTGCCGTTCATCTGGAACTTGCGATGCGGCAGGCGCGTGCCCCAGCCCCAACGCTTCACGCGCCCCGATGCGAAATCGCCGAGCAGCGGCACGTAGTCCTGTACGTGTTCCTCGTAGCTGGCCGGCTTTTCGATCGCGACGCGCTGCGCTGGATCGTCGGTGAAGATCGAGCGCGCGCAATAGGCCTGAATGGCCGGCGAGGCCTCGCCCGTGTCCGGCGTCATGATCTGCCGGCCCGTGCGCCAGTTCATGTAATGGATGCCGGCGAAGGGCTCGCCATGCTCGGCTTTGGCTTCGCGGCCCACACGATAGGGGACCTTTGCTTCGGCCGCCAGGTCGCCTTCATAGGTGCCATCAATGAACGTGCGCGCGGCGATGCGGATGCGTTCGCCGTTGGGCTGCTCGAGCTCGACCGACGCCAACTTCCGCCCGTTCACCGTGGCCGACACCAGGTGATGGCCGGGCAGCCAGCGCAGCGTCTTCGCTTCAGCCTCCACCATCTTTGTGAACACCATCTCGGCTACGGAGGGTTCATAGAACCAGCCATCCATGGTCAGCTTCAACTCGTCAGGCTGCGCGGCAAGCTCGCGCTGGTAATGCGTGCGCACGCCGGCGATGAACTCGGCCATCAGTCCGCCGAAGAGGTTCGTGCGCACGGCGTCGGTGGTGGAAAGGCCGCTCGCGGCCATGCCGCCGAGGTTCTTCTTGGGGCAGGCCAGCGTCACCTTGAGGCCGCGCCGCGCAGCTTCCACCGCCGCAGCCACACCGCCTGGCGTCGAACCGTACACCAGGACGTCGCATTGTTCCGTGGCGGCCTGGCTCACCAGTGGAGCGGCCAGCGCCGCGCCCAACAGCTCTCTGCGATCAATCACGGCGCCTCCTACCCGGTGATGAGCCCCGACTCCGGTTCGGCCTCGTCCTGGGCGCCCTGCATGGCCTCCGCGGGCGGGAAGTAGGCAAGCAGGAAGGTGAGGAAGCGGCGTCCGCGGCGGCGTCCGTTGTCGTGCTGGATGGCGAGGCTTTCCAGGAAGACGTAGATGCCGAGCATGTCGGCGTCGCGCAGCGTATGGCTGCCGGTCTGCTTGGCGATCTCCTCGGCCAGCTTCTGCGCCAGTTCGCGCATGCGCGTGTAGATCGACGCCGCGTAGGGGTTCGCCGGCTTGGTGTCGTAGATGAGCCCGCTTTCCAGCGTGCGGTAGGTCTGGATCAGCGCCGCCAGCGCCTCGCGGATGTCGGCGTCGCAGGCCTCGGCTTCGAGCGCGGCCATGGCGAGCATGGGCGCGGCAAAGGTGAGCAGCGGTTCGTTGCGCTTGAGGAACTCCTCGGTGACGCGAACGTCGCGGTTGGGAAACTCCTCAGGAGCCACCTCGCGCGGCTTCTCGTGCATGCGCGCTTCGGTGAGGTATTCGCAGTCGAGCGGGCAGAGGTAGCGCTCTTCGCGCCCCTCGCCGCATTGTTGGGATGTGATGGTCTCGCTCGCGGCGGGACACCAGCGTTTCTTTGCGCCCATGTTCGTATCGCGCTAAGCGCCTAGCCCCACTGGTCCGCTTTGCGGTAGGCGTCAAAGCACTTCTGCATGCCGGCCGGACCAACGCCGCCGGAAAGCCCGTGCTCCATGCCGAGAATGCCCTTGTAGCCCTTCTCGTGAATGGCCTTGAACACGTTGCTCCAGTTCACCTCGCCCGTGCCGGGTTCGCGGCGGCCGGGCACGTCGCCCACCTGGAAGTAGCCGATCTTGTCCCAGTGCTTGCGGAAGTGGTTGATGAGGTTCCCTTCGGAGATCTGCTGGTGATACATGTCGAACAGCAGGCGGAAGTTGGGGTGGTTGACGCGCTCGACGATCTCCGCGCCGTGGTCGCTGTAGACGACAAAGTAGCCGGCGTGGTCGACGCGGATGTTGAGCGGTTCGAGCACGAGCACCATCTTCGTCTTCTCGGCCATCTCGGCGGCGCGGCGGAAGGCCTCCACACAGTTGGCCGTCTGTTCGGTGAAGCTGAGCTGGGGGACGGCGAGTCCGGTGGTGACGGTGGCGCACTCGTTGCCGATGATGTTGTGGATCTCCACCGCGCGCTTCACGTCTTCATAGAACTTGGCGTGATACTGCTTGTCGACCGTGGCCGAAGCCTTCCAGCCGCCGGAGTTGACGACGAAGACGCCCATGCTCATGCCGAGTGAGTCCATCTTCTTACGGAAGCCGGCGATCTCGTCGTTGGAGTGGCGGGGCAGGCCGTTGTATTCGAAGGCCTTGAAACCGGCGTCGGAGTAAGCCTGCAGCTGGTCGGGAATGGGAGCGTTGAGGAAGCCGATGCGCGGGGCGTAGCGCAGGTGGTAGCTAGGGGGCGCGGCCGGGGCGGGCATGAGGGCTCCGGCGGCGGGCGCAAGCGTAGCGGCGCGGAGGAGGGTGCGGCGATTCATGGCCATATCGTAGCAGGGGCTCGTACCGGCAGGCATGCAGACTACATCTCCATGCGGATGGAAAGGGTGGGCCGAAAGACGGCTGATGGGTCCACCTCGTGTCGTGTGCCGCTGTGGTCTCGACCTATGCTTGCGTCAGCGCTTGCTCGGGGATTCACCGAGCCGGTTGTGCAGATGGGGCAAGCGGTCCGATCGTCTGGACCGAAGCCCGGCTAGAAGCCCCAGACCAGTGAGCAGCATCGCGTAGGTGGAGGGCTCGGGGATCGCCCCAGGGAAGCGGTAGGCAGCCCCCGACGCACTCTTGTACCGAATCCCCTTGAGTTGCCGGCCATCTGAAAACGCGGTGATCGTGAGTGTTTCTGTAAGACCCGCTTGAGCCGACCCCTGCGTCGCCTGCCCATCGACGTATATCTCAGAGGAGATGGGCACCGGAACGCCTTCTATCCAAGGGATTTGCACAACCCTGGTTTGGTCAATGCCAATGCCTCCTGGACCAGGCAGCTGCTGCATGAGAAGATCTCCGGCGGAAGAGTAGACATTGGAGGCATGAATCCCAAAGCCGCCAAATACGTTGAAGGAGAGGTTCAGAATGCCAAATGGCGCACCAAAGATGGTTAGCTCATCTGAGAAGCGTGCGAGGGCAATTGCTTGGGGACCTACATACCAGGCCTCGGCGTAGACTTCGAGTTTGCCGTACGAAGCTTTCGCTTCCGAAGTTGCGGAACCGCGTGGGAAATGCCCCCCGACACTGAGAGAAACGAGTGCACAGCCAGGCATGTCGCGAGATGCGTACTTCGTGCCCACCGAAGTGCCCGCGCTCGGGCACTCATCGTAAGGCGCAGACCACGAGTAGAACCCGGTGGTCGCCTCGGTGTAGAGCAGAGGAGCGGCGGACGCGCTCCAAGCGAGAATGACCGCAAGGCAGATGGTCTTTCTCATGAACTTCATTGTTGGGGTGATCGACCTATGGCTGGGTTGGCTATATGGGGCTTCACCTTACTTGCAGCTCGATCTTCGCTGACGTGCGTGACGAGAGTTCCGGAAGATCGAGTGTGACCGCGATAGAGGAGGTGTAACAGCCGACCCGATACCCGCCAGTTCAGTCTCTGAACAACTGGGCGGCGGTTTTGTGGAGGTAGCCGTCGGTCATGCCGGCGATGTAGTCGCAGGCGACTCGCCAGGAAGCCTCGCTGCGGGCCTGTGAGGCGTAGGGCTCGGGCATGCGCTGCGGTTCGCTTTCGTAGAGCTGGAAGAGCTGGGCGATGAGGGCGCGGGCGCGTTCGCGTTCGGCCTGCAGTTGCGGGGCGTTGTAGACGTGGGTGTGAAGGAACTGCTTCAGTTCGCCCGTGGCCGTGGCGGCGTCGCCGCGCAGGCAGGCCAGGCGGGGGCGGTGGCGGCGGACATCCTCGACGTTGGCCGCGCCGGAGGCTTCGGCGGCGCGCCAGGTGCCTTCGATGAGACCACCCACGAGGAAGTCGATGAGGCCGCGCAGCGCTTCGAGGAAGCGCACCTTTTCGGGGGCGCCGGGGAACTGCATCTCGACCGTTTCGTGGATGGCGGCGTAGGCGGGCACGGCGGCAGCGATGTCGTCGCGGGTGAACATGCCGGCGGAGTGGCCATCGTCGAGGTCGGCGGTGTTGTAGGCGATCTCGTCGGCGAGGTCGATGAGCTGGGCTTCGAGCGGCGGGCGCTGGCCGGGCAGGTAGTCGTCGAGCTCGGGGTATTCGCCGGGCTCGAAGTCCATGGAGTGTTTCACCAGCCCTTCGCGGACCTCAAAGGTGAGGTTGAGGCCGGGAAACATCGCATAGCGCTGCTCAAAATGCTCGACGATGCGCAGGCCGTGGAGGTTGTGGTTGAAGAACGAGCCGTGGCGGGCGAGCTGGGCATTCAGCTCTTCTTCGCCGGAGTGGGCGAAGGGCGGGTGGCCGAAGTCGTGGCCGAGGGCAAGGGCTTCGCTGAGCTCCTCGTTGAGGCCGAGGCGCTGGGCGACGGTGCGGGCGAGTTGGGTGACCTCGATGGTATGGGTGAGGCGGTTGCGGAAATGGTCAGAGAGGCCGGCGGGGAAGACCTGCGTTTTGTCTTCCAGGCGGCGGAAGGCGCGGGCGTGGACGAGGCGGTCGCGGTCGCGCTGGAATTCGCCGCGGTAGGGGTGGGAGGCTTCGGGATAACGGCGCCCGCGCGTGCTCTCCACGGGAAAGCGAAGCCGCTCAAGGGGCGCCATGTGGAGTGGGGGGCGGACTACTTCTTGGCCGGCGGCTTGGCGGCGGCGGGCGTGGGGGAGTTGGCCATCACCTCACCGAGCAGCGAGGAGGCGTAGCGGGCGACGGCCTGGCGCGGCGACTTGGAGAGGGGTTCGAGCATCTTCATGGCTTCCTGGGGTTGATTGCGCCAGATGAGGTTAGCCAGGGCGATGGTGGCCTGTTCGCTGGAGACCATGGCGTTGGGGCTGGCGACGAAAGCGCGGAGAATCTCTTCGGCCTGCTTTTCGCGGCCGCTCGAGGCATAGATCTGTTGCAGCGACCACTTGGCAAGGGCGGAGTATTCGGCGTCGCCGGTGGCAGCGGCCTTTTGAAAGTTCTTCTCGGCGTCGGCCATTTTGCTTTCATCCGAGTCGAGCACGGCGAGCAGGTAGTGGGCGACGGCGGCTTCATTGGAGCCGGAGTGGCGGGTGGAGACGTCGACCAGCGACTTGCGGAAGGCGTTGTTCTTTTCGGCGAGGGTGGGGAAGGCAAGGCGGGTGTCGCCGGGGTTGGCCATGGGGGCGATGACGGCATCGCGGATCTTCATGGCGGCGCCGAGGTCGAGGGCGCGGGTTTCGGCTTGTTTGCCACGCCAGTACCAGCCGCCGGCGAGGAGCAGGACGACGACGACGGCGATGCCGCCGTAGCGGGCGACGAGGTCCTTGTGCGAGCTGACGTACTCAACGGTGTGGCCGACTTCTTCGACAAAACGGTCGGTCTTCAAATCATGGCGCGTGACTTTGTCCAAAGGTACCTCTTCCGGAGGGTTCCGCGTGGTGAGCCGCGCCACGGGCGCGCCGCGGTGACTTCGGGCGCACGGACAGCGGGGAACACGTGGGTTCCTGTTCCTGCGTGTACATTATAGCGCGGCGGAAAGGGGGCTGGCGAGACGCCTGTGGCGCGGCGTACAGGAGAGGGGCGCGGCGCCGGCGAGAGGGGCGCGGCAGGAGGGAGAGGGAACGCGGCAGGAGGGAGGCAGGGCGCGACGGGAGTGCGGGGCGACCGGAGCACGGGACGACCGGAGCACGGTGCGACCGAAGCACGGGGCGATCGGAGCACGGGGCGACCGGAGCACGGGACGACCGGAGCACGGGACGACCGGAGCACGGTGCCACCGGAGCACGGTGCGACCGGGGCGCGGGGCGACCGGGGCGCGGGGCGGCTTGGGGGAACACGGTGCGAGCGGAGCGCGGGACGTCACGAGGGCGGTGCGGCCTGAGGGAGAGTTGAGGGTTGGGTGCGCCAGCGGGGGGCGTTATTGCGTCTTTTGGTGCGTGCTGGTGAGGTTTCTCACAATGGCGAACTTGACCAGCCCGGCGACATCGTGGATGTCGAGCTTGCGCATGAGGCTGGCGCGGTAGGTGTCGACGGTCTTGGGGCTGAGGTCGAGGCGGGCGGCGATCTCTTTGGCGCGGACGCCTTCAATGAGCATGGAGAAGACCTGGTATTCACGGGCGCTGAGCATGCCGACGGGGTCCTCAGCACCGTTATTCAGGCGGGGGGAGAAGACCTGTTCCAGTTGGACATGGGGCGAGATGTAGATGCCGCCCTTCATCACCTGGTCGAGCGCTTCGAGGAAGTGGGCGGCGGGGCCGGACTTGAGAACAAAGGCGTTGGCGCCGCAGCGGAGGCCCTCAACGACGGTCTTGCGGTCCTGGCGGTGAGCCAGCAGGACGAGCCTGGTGGGGATGTCGCGCTGGCGGCACTTGCTCACCAGTTCGATGGCATAGAGGCCGGCGAGGTTGAGGTCGAGAACGGCGATATCGGGGCGGAGCTTGTCGAGCAAGCGAAGGGCTTCCTCGCCATCCTGGCACTGGGCGATGACGTCGTAGGCCCCGGTGCGTTCACAGAGTGCAGCCAGCCCCTCGCGAAGGAGGGACGCCTCGTCGGCGAGTAATACAGTTGCTTTCGACATGAGGGTAATCCCTGCGCGGCAGAGATCCATATGCACTGAATCAGTGGCGCGCGCAGGGCGTCTTTCTCGAACGATATTGCACGAGGGGGACCACTTCCCTCCAGTGATCCCACGGAACTGAGCGCTAAATGCCCTTAGTTAAAGCTGCGGATGGCGGCGGGTTCGTCGTCAAACACCTCAAAGACGGTGTAGAGCTTGGTGATCTGCAGCAGGTCCTCGACGCGCTTGGTGAGGTTGAGCAGTTTGAAGGAGCCGCCCTGGTTAGTGACGGTGGTGAAGCCGGAGACGAGCTCACCGATGCCGGAGCTATCGATGTAGTTCACTTCGGCGAGGTTCAGGAGAACCTTCTTGTTGCCGCTGGCGGAAAGTTCGCGGATCTTCTCGCGGAAGGCGGTGGAGCCTTCGCCGAGGGTGATGCGTCCGTTGGCGTCGATGACGGTGACGTCGCCGACCTGTCGTGTGGTAAGAGTCATGCTCACTGGTGAAACCCTCCTCAGAAAATCGAATGGTAGCTAAGCTGGCGCGGGGCCAGCGGTGGAACCGGGTTGTCGTTTCTTGATCATGCGGACGAGGCTTCCGGCGCCTTCGCGGGGCGTGACGGTGAACTCATCCATGAAGGCCTGCATCATGAGCAGGCCGCGGCCGGAGTGGCGCAGCAAGTTTTCAGCCGAGAGCGGGTCAGGGACAGCCTCGCGGGTAAAGCCCGCGCCCTCATCGCCGATTTCGACGGTGAGCTGGTGGGGCGCGACGAGGACGCGCAGGTGGACCTTTTTGCGGCCATGGAAGCGGTTGCCATGAGTGACGGCGTTGACGAGGGATTCGCGGACGGCGATTCCGATGCGGTGGATCTCGTCGTCATCGAAACCGAGGCCGCGGGCGGCCTCCAACACCAACTCTTCGCCACGGTCGACGCTATCCAGCTTGGAGTCGAGCTGGAGGTCGGTATGGATTTGTTCGCTGTCCTGTGTCACCCGTGGATCCGTGGGCTCTGGCGAGAGAGCCTTGCGTGGCTGAAATGTCAAGGTAAGCCACGGTTCTTGGCAAAGTCAAGTAAGTTGTGTGGGGTAGGCGGCGGCGGGGGGGACGAGGCGGGGACGGTGGAGGGGCGCGAGCGGCTTCGATT
>JAFLBB010000154.1 GCA_017304135.1 Acidobacteriota bacterium
GACCTCAACGAACCCACGGCCAAGAAGTTCGCCGAGCGGAGGAAACCCGCCGCAGCGCCTCCCCCGGCTTCCACTCAGCCCAACTTACCCCAGTAAGTCGAGCAACTGCTTCTGCGCATCGCCGGCAAGTTTCACCGACTGCAGCGCCAGCACCTCTTTTACCTGTTCGGGCGACAACTGCCGCCCGCCTCCCAATGCCTCGATGGCTTGTTCGGAGAGACTGACGCTGTCCTCCTGTTCGCCTGCCGTGGTTCCCGACCGCTGCGCGCCTCCCTCGAAACGCTGCACAGGCCGCGGTGCGTACAATTCACTGACGTCCGCCGCACGAGTCAATCCACTAATACCAGCCAAGGTAACCTCCCGTTGGTGATCGATTGCTGCCGGTATCCTGCTTATCGGACGGCTTCGTCGAACTATGAGAAATTCCCTTAGCGCGGCGTCACCCGAGGCCAGCTCAGCTCCACGCCCCGGCTCACCAACTCGCGCTGGAACTCCGCAAGCCGCTTCGCATCGGCGCGAATGGCCCGCGGCCGCTGCCGCGTCGTAATGGCATGGGCCGCCAGAGCCCCCGCCGATTCGCCGATGTTCCACTCCACCGGGTGCAGCCGGTAACAGCCGTTGGTGATGTGCGTCACGCCAAGGTTCTTCGAGGCCGGAATCAGGTTCTCCACGCGCTTCGGAATGAGCGCCCCCAGCGGAATCTGGAACGGCAGCGAGCTCACGTCGATGTAGTTGTCCCCGCCCGAGCTCGGATGCAGGTCGATGCGGTAACTGCCCACGCCCACCGAATCGGCGAACGGCTCGGCCGTCACCTCTTCGCGCGACTTCCCCGTCGCCTTCATGCGAGCCTCCGTGCCGACGTGCTCCTCCACCACGGTGAACTCGGCCTGGATGCGCCGCGACTCGCGGATGTAGGGATACAGCGCCAGCCCGTCGTCGCTGCCCATCACATCGCCACGCAGCCGCAGGCCCTTCCAGCCCGCTCCGCCATCCGGACGCGGAGCCTCGGTCTGCATCCAATAGAGAAGCGAGAAGCTGAGCTGCTTGCCGCGCTTCAGGTGGTGCGCCGCTTCGGCTTCGCTCACCTCGTGCAGGTTGCCGAGCCAGTAGTCATTCTGCGGCCAGTTCACCAGCGTGATGTCGCTCACGAAGGCTCCCGGCGCGTGGATGCGCTTGTTGGCGATGCGGCGGTAGAGGAACAGGTTGAGGCCCGGCGGCGGCGGGGCGTCGGTGTCGGGGTTGAAGAAGACGTCGCGGCGCTTCAGCGTCTGCGGGTTGCTCATCGACCAGCTCAGCAGCTTGTCCGGCCAGTTCACGGGCTTCAGCGCGGGCATGTAGTCGCGCCAGAAGGCGTACTCGGCGGGCTTGTCGATGGTGTGGTCCTCGCCGGCCAGGTAATCCATGGCGAAGCAGACGGTGAACGATTGGATGTTCTGCGGCTGCGGGGCATCGGGCGCGTGCAGCTCGCCGGTCTGCTTCTTCGATTCGAAGCCGGTCACATACTCGGTCTTCGTGAGCGGCAGCAGGTCGCCCTGCTCGGTGGCGTCGATAAAATAACTGGCCTCGAGCGTGCGCTCGCCGCCTTCGCCGCGCACCGTCACCGAGCGCACCACCGCGCCGTCGACATCGGCCTTCACCGGCTTGTGGCGCAGCAGCACCACCAGCTTGCCGCCGGAGACATAGGGCGCGAGCATCGCCTCGATCACGGCCAGCGACACCCGCGGCTCATGCGTCAGCCGCGACACGCTGCCGCCGCCGGGGTTGAACCCCTCGTTGGCCCGCACCTGCGGCGTGAGCGGATAGTGGTCGCGATAGTATTGCCGCACCGCCGTGCGATACGCCCGGTAGCTCTCCGTGCCGCCGAACTGCTCGATCCAGGGATGCTCGTCCGGAGGCACGCCCTGCGAGGTCAACTGCCCGCCGATCCAGGCGGTCTCCTCGGTCATCACCACTCGCTTGCCCGTGCGGCAAGCCGCCAGCGCCGCCGCGCAGCCGCCCACGCCGCCGCCAATGATGGCCACGTCGAAACGCATCTCGCGCGCACCCAGCACCCACGCCGGAAGAGCGAGCGTGCTGGACGCCGCCTGAAGAAGAGAACGCCGTGAAAGTCGCATGATCCACCAGGATGACAGATTCATTTCTCTACTCCCAACTCCCCGCGTCACGCTATCATCGTCATGAATGGCGGTGATCGCAATCGCCGGTCAGCCTGGCTGCCGCGTGGACGAACTGGCGCGGCTGGCCGCGCAGCGGCTGCAATTGGAACTCATCACCGAGTCGAAGCTGCGGCAGTTGCTCAACGACGAGTTCGGCTCGGAGTCGGCCATCCCGGCCAAGGCCATGCCGCACGCGCTCACCTACATCCTGGCCCAACTGGCGCGGCAGTATCACCTCTGCGTCTCAGCCCCCGGAGCGGAAATGGTGGTCCACCGCTTCCCGGCCTCGCTGCGCGTGGGCGTGGTGGCCAGCGAAGCCTACCGCCTGGGCAACCTCATGCTCGACGATCACCTCGACCGGCCCGCCGCGCAGTCGCTGCTGGCGCAGTTGCATGCCCAGCGCAAGCAGACGATGAAGCGCTGCTTCGGCCGCGTCACCGTGCCGCCGGAACGCTATGACCTGGTCGCCAACGCCGAAACGCTCGATCCCGACCAGATTGTCGACATGCTCGAAGGCGCGGCCTATGTGAACGGCCTGCTGCGCCACGGCCTGCTTTCGCCCGAACTGGAGGCCGAGCTGCAGTTTGAGATGCGGCTCGAGTTCTCCAAGCACGGCCTTACGCCGGCCGGCAAGGCCACGCTGCTCACTAAACCCTTCGCCCACAAAAGCGAGCAGATCTTCGCCAACCTGCTCGACTTTTACCGCATCGCCTGGGACTATGAGCCAAAGAGCTTCCCGGTGGAGTGGGACAAGGCGGGCAAGCCGGCCGAGTTCTTCACGCCCGACTTCTACCTGCCTGAACTCGATCTCTACGTCGAACTGACCACGATGAAACAAGCCCACGTCACCCGCAAGAACCGCAAGGTGAAGCGCCTCCGCAGCCTCTATCCGAGCATCAACATCCAGGTTTTCTACCAGAAGGACTTTCAGAACCTCGTCTTCAAGCACGGCTTGAGCGAACAGGTGTTGTCGGCGTGAGCGTTCCCGCCGTGCCGCCCATTGAGCGCGTCCTGTTCACCGAGGAGCAGGTGAACGAGCGCGTGCACGAGGTGGCCGCCGCCATCAGCAAGCAGTATGAGGGCCGCGACCTGAAGATGATCGGCGTCATGAAAGGCTCGGTCTACTTCCTCACCGCGCTCACGCGGGCCATGACGATTCCCGTGAAGATCGATTTCCTGGCCATCTCCAGCTTTGCCTCCACGCGCAACTCGCCCGGCATGGTGCGCATCGCCAAGGACCTCGACGAGCCGATCGAAGGCGAAGACGTGCTGCTGGTGGAAGACATCGTCGACACCGGACTTACCGCCCGCTACCTGCTGCAGACGCTCGCCGGGCGCGCGCCGAATTCGCTCGGCATCGTGACCATGCTCGACCGCACCTCGCGCCGCCTCATCCCGCTGCCCATCGAATTCCGCTGCTTTGAGATTCCCGATTACTTCGTCATCGGCTGCGGGCTCGACTTCAAACAGTGCTACCGCAACCTGCCGTATATCGCCGTTATGAAACAAGGGGCCTGACCCGTAGGCCAGGCCCCTTGTGTTTCCGGTTGCGGTCCGCGATCAGAACTTCACGCGGATGCCGATTTCAATGCGGCGCATGTCCATCACGGTGGTCACGGTCTCGTGGCCCACGCCGCTGCGGAACTGGTTGTACTTCTCCGCCTCGGTCGAGTTGGGCAACCGCTCCACAAGGTTCGTCACCAACTGCTGCGGCGAATTGTAGAGATAGTAACCGTTGGCGAGGTTCGCGCCCTTCATTTTGTACGTGAAACCGGTGTTGACGTCCTGCCGGCGCACCTGGTTGAAGGGGTTGAAGAAGCTGGCGCGCAATTCCAGGCCCAGCCGCTCGCGGATGGGGAAGGTCTTGCTGACGTTGATGTCGTTGGAGAAGGTGCCGCGCGACAGGAGATAGTTGCGCGACCCCATGCCCAGATCGGGGATGCCGGGCAGGCCGAACGGATCCAGGGCGAACATCGCCGCCGTATTGTTGGCCCCGATGTTCACGTTGGACGACGGCACGATGCGCGGCGCTATGTCCGGACTGCCGGTGAACATACTGTTGATGTTGGCCACGCCCTGGTTGTTACTCGAATACTGCAATCCGAACGTGGGTGTGAGCGGCTGGCCGGAGTAGAAGTTCATGAGGTGGGCGATGTTCCAGCCATCGAGCAGTTGGCGGGAGAAGCCATTGTCCCAACCCAGCGCCGACGACAGCTTGGGCACGTCGTAAGTGTAGTTGACGCCAACGACGTGGACGCGGTGGTTGTTGGCGACGTAGCCGGTGTAGTCCTTCCAATTGGCGTAGAAGGGACCCGGGTTCTCAATCCCGCTTAGCAGTTTGCTCCAGCTATGAACGAACTGCATCGTGAACCCGTTGCTGTAACGCTTGTTGAGGCTCCACTGCAGCGAGTTGTAGCGGGCGTTGGCGACGTTGGTGATCAGGTTCAGCGCGCCAAAACCGACAAACGGGCGCATGAGGTTGCTGTCCACGGCCTGCGTGCCGGGCAGCGGGCCCGGGTTGGAGGCCGAAATCGGACCGGCGAAGTTGTTTCCGGCCAGCCGCGGATCGCGGAATTCGGACTTCCACGAAGTGCCCGGCAGCACCTGGTTGATGTTGAACTGCATCGTCTGGTGGCGCTGCACGTTGCCGATGTAAGCCACGTCGAGGACAAACTGCGCCGGCAGCTCGCGCTGGATCGAGACGCTGTAGTCGTAGACCGTGGGCACCGCATTGCTTGACTCATCAATGGCCCCGAAAGCGCGCGGCGACAGACGGCTCACCGTGGGCGTGTTCAGCGTGCCCAGGCTTGTCTGGCGGTAGTCCACCGAATCGGCGAGGCCGTTCTGGAAGGTGCCCGTGGCTTGTCCAATCGTCGGCCGGTTGTAGGACCAGCCGAAGCCGACGCGCAAAACGGACTTCGAGGCAAACTGATAGGCCACGCCGCCGCGCGGAGCAATCAGGATGTACTGCGGATTGCGGATGCCGGCGTTGCCGATCGCCCCGCCCAGCGGCACCACGCCGTTCAGCGGATCGCCCGAACCGGGCACGATCGAATAGAGCAGCGCGCTGGTCAGGCCGGCCGGCAGCGGGGCGTTGGGGAACTTCGGATCGATGAGCGTGCGCGTGTTGGCCGGGTTGGGCACGTAGTAGCGGGGCGCCTTGGCCGCGTCCCACAGACCGGGCACGAAGACGGCGTCGAGCGTCTTGGAGGGCTCATAGTTGAATTCCGTCGGAGTGTGATAGAGCCGGATGCCGTAATCGAAGGTCAGCTTCGAGGTGGCTTTCCAGGTGTCCTGGATGAAGAAGTGGAAGTCCTGATACTTAGAGCGCTTGATGGACTGGTTGCTCACCTGCTGGAACTGCGACACGGCGCCGGCCAGCACGTTGGACGGGCTGTAGCCCCAATCGAACTCGCTGGCCGTGTTGACGCCGAAGTTGAAGTTGCCTTTGTCGATAGCGGCGTTGATCTCATCCTTCTTGTTCAGCAGATACTGCGCGCCCCACTTGAACAGGTGCGAACCCTTGGTCCAGCTCATCGTCTGGGCGAACTGATACTCGGGGGCTTTGGCGAACCAGGGGAAGCGGTTGAACTGGAAGTCCTGGTAACCGGTGCCCTGGATCTGCGGCAGGATGTTACTCTGCGTTTTGAAGGCCAGCGGCAGGTTGGTGAGGCCCACCTTCACGCGGTCGATCTTGTCCGGATCGGGAAGCAACTCCGCCGGGGCATCGACGAAGTCCTTCTGCCAGTTGAACAGCGTCTCACTCACCAGGTTCGAGGAGAAGGCCTTGGTGATGTTGCCGGCGATGGCTTTGTCGGGACGGTTCCAGCCGGTGTTCACGAACGGCAGGTTGCTGCCGGCGGCCCACGTCACCAGGTCGCGATAGCGCTGGTAGTCATAGGAGACGCGGATGTAGGCGCGCGTGGACTGGTTGACGTTCCAGTCCACCTTGCCGACGTTGAGGTAGCGCTTGTCGGTCTTGGCGTACTGGTTCAGGTAGTTGTTGTTGGTCTCGTTCTTCAGGTTCGGAAGCGGGAAGAGATTGAGGATGGCCTGCCCGAGCGGGGTGATCTGGCTGGCGGGCATGATGTTGTTGGGCAGCAATTGCGGGTTGCCCGAGGCCTGCGTGCCGGGCAGATAAATGGTGGGCCGGACGCCTTGCGGGTTCACCGTCTGCGAGAAGTCGCCCTTGCGCTCCAGCTCGGTGGGCACGCGGATCTGCTGGCTCAGCGTGGGCGAATCCTGCTTCAGGTTTTCGTGGTTGAAGAAGAAGAACAGTTTGTCGCGCTTAATGGGTCCGCCTAAGTTGCCGCCAAAGTAGTTATAGCGGTAGCGCGGGTTGCCGAGGCCGAAGAAAGCGTTGTTCCAGGGCGTGGCGTTGAGCGCTTCGTTGCGCATGTAGTTCCACGCCGTGCCGTGCCAGGTGTTGGTGCCGGACTTGGTGACGATGTTGATCACCACGCCGGCGCGGTTGCCATACTCGGCCTGGAAATTATTGGTGAGCACGGCCACTTCCTGGATCGACTCCAGGCTCGGCGTGACCGTGGTCTTGGTGTCGCTGCCGTGGTCGACGTTGCTGCCGCCATCCAGGTTCACCTGCGTCTGGTTGGAGGCCTTGCCATTGACGCGGAAGTCGCCGTAGCCGTCGTAGCCGGCCTCACGGCCGTTGATGGCATTCACATTGTTGGGCGACGAGCCGGGAATCACCTTCAGCAGCGTCGACCAGTTGCGCCCTTGCAGTGGCATCTCCGTGACCTGCTTGGCTTGAATCGTCTCATTGCGAACCGCATTTTCCGTGACGATCATCGGCACCTCGGCGGTGACGTCGATGGTCGAAGCCGGACCAGCGCTGATTTCCATAACCATTCGGCCCAGGGAGACATTTTGAAAGGCGTTGACGTCGAGGTCCTTCACCACTGTTGAGCGGAACCCGACGGCGCTGATGGTGACCTCATAACGGCTGGCCACAAGGGAAGGAATGCTGAATACGCCGAGCGCGTTGGTGGTGACGAGGCGCTCGGAATTGGTGGATACCTGGACGACTTTAACGGTCGCTCCAGGAATGGCGGCATCGGTGGAATCGACCACTGTGCCGTAGATCGAACCTAACCCACCTTGCGCGAATATGAGCGTGGGCAGAAGAAGCAGAATGAGAAGAAGTTTCATCGTAAACCCCGTAACGTGAAGTAACACTGGGCGGGAGTATACTCCCGCGCGCGCCGGAAGGAAAGGGGAGAGTTCCGTCTGGAATGAGCGCCCAATCCAACCGCCTCCGCGGGGCGGGGCGCAGGAGCCGGACCCAGTACACTGTGTGAATGGCCGCCGTGACCAAGGGCGGACCTCATCCTGGAGAACCTCTGCGTACGGCTGTCCATCAACCAGGCGCGAATACGGACCGGGTGGTGCGCTCGGCGGGCATCATGTCGGCCGCCGTGGCCACGAGCCGCGTAACGGGACTGGTGCGCGAGATTGTGCTGGCGCGGCTGTTCGGCGCGAGCATGGACTTTGACGCCTTCCGGCTCGGGTTCCAGCTTCCCAACCTGACGCGCGACCTGTTTGCCGAGGGGGCGCTGTCGTCGGCCTTCGTGCCGCTCTTCACCGAATACCTGACCAACCGCGGCAAGGAAGAGGCGCAGCGGCTGGCGAGCCTGGTGATGACGGCCATTCTCATCGGCATCGGCGCGCTGTGCCTGCTGGGCGTGGCGCTGGCGCCGCAACTGGTGGACCTGTTTGCCAGCGGCTTCGCGCTGGTGCCGGGCAAGCGCGAACTGGCCATTGAGCTGACGCGCATCATGTTCCCGTTCCTGCTGCTGGTGGCGCTGGCGGCCCAATCGATGGGGATTTTGAACGCCTGCAACCTGTTTGGCGTGCCGGCGCTGGCTTCGACGATGTTCAACATCGGCTCGGTGGTGTTCGGCCTGCTGCTGGGCTTTGTGCTCGGGCCGTCGCTCGGGGTGAGCAAGATTCACGGCATGGCGTATGGCGTGGTGCTGGGCGGAGCGCTGCAGTATTTCTGGCAGCTGCCGTCGGTGTTGCGGCAGGGCTTCCGGCTGCGGCTGGCGGTGGACTTCTCCGATCCGGGGCTGCGGCACATTCTGCGCATGATGGGCCCGGCGATTCTGGGCAGCGCGGCGGTGCAGATCAACGTGCTGGTGAACACGAACTTCGCCAGCTTCATTAATGATCCGTTGCGCGGCTACAACGGTCCGGTGAGCTGGCTGGGGTGGGCGTTCCGGTTCATGCAATTCCCGCTGGGATTGTTTGGGGTGGCCATTGCGAGCGCGACTCTGCCGGCCATTTCGCGCAGCGTGGCCAGCGGCGATCATGAGGACTTCCGCCAGACGCTGGCGCGCTCGGTGGGCTTTGTGTTCCTGCTGACCGTGCCGAGCTCCATCGGGCTCATCGTGCTGGGCCGGGCGATGGTGGCGGCCATCTACCAAGGCGGCGAATTCAACGACTACGACACCAAGCAGACGGCGCTGGCGCTGTCGTGCTATGCGATCGGGCTGGCGGCGTATGCGGCGCTGAAGGTGGTGACGCAGGCGTTCTATGCGCTGAAGGACTCGCGCACGCCGATGTATGTGAGCCTGGCCTCGATTGCCATCAACTTCTGCGTGGCCTGGGGGGCGCTGCATTACACGCAACTGGGGCACGCGGGGCTGGCGTTGTCCACGTCCGCGGTGGCGCTGTTCAACTTCGCGGCGCTGTTCTGGATTCTGCGCCAGCGCATTGGGGGCATTTATGGGCGCCACCTGGCGAACTCGATCGGGCGGATGAGCGTGTCGGCGCTGGCCATGGGGGTGGTGGTGTCGCTGCTGAACATGGCCATCGAGGGGCAGTTCGGCACGGGGCGCGGGGGCTCGCTGCTGGCGCTGGGCGTGTGCATTCCGGCGGGGATTTCGGTGTTTTATTTCGTGAGCAAGGCGCTGGGCGTGCCGGAGTTGACGATGGCCGCCAACTCGCTGGCCGGGCCGTTGCGGCGGCTACGCGGGCGCGCTTGAGCAAGGGCGCAAATAGGGTGGCATGGTAGAATTGCCACGATGAACCAGGACATCGAAGCCGCTCTACACTTGCAGCGAATTGACGTGCAACGGGGCGATCTCGAGAAGGAACTGGCCGCACTTCCCAAGCACATTGCCGCGATCGAAAAGCAGTTGGACTCGCACCAGCGGAAGCTGGAGGCCGACCGGGCCGTGCATGCCGCCAACCAGAAAGACCGCCGCGGGCAAGAGACCGACATCCAGACGCACCAGCAGAAGATCAGCAAGCTGCGCGAGCAGATGATGTCGGCCAAGACGAACGAGCAATACCGGGCGTTTCAGTCGGAAATCACGTTTTGCGAAGAGTCCGTGAAGAAGTGCGAGGACCGGATTCTGGTGTTGATGGAGCAGACCGAGACGCTGGAGGCCAACGTGAAGGCGGCCGAGGCGGCGCTGGCCGCGGAGAAGACCGCCGTGGAAGCCGAGAAAGCGGAGGCGCGTAAGCGCGCGGCGGCCGACATGGCCAAGCTGAAGGAACTGGCGGCGGAGCGGGCCGAGGTGCAGAAGGCGATTGCGGCTCCGGTGTACACGGCCTATGAGCGCATCCGCAAGCGGACATCGATTGCCGTGGCCGAGGCGGCGGGCGGGCGCTGCGGGGCGTGCCAGTTGGAGTTGCGGCCGCAGTTGATGCAGGAGATCCGCAAGGGCGACGGCATCCAATATTGCGAGAACTGCAGGCGGATTCTGTACTACAACCCGACGATTGCTTTCGATCCCGCGACGGGCCCTGGGCCGGCGGCGGTTTCAGGCAAGCGCGTGGATATGACGTAGGGGCCGGCTCGACTACGCTCGCGGTTCCGTTACGGGATGGTGCCCGGGTGAAGCGGACGGTGCCCGGGTGAAGCGGATGGTGGCCGGGTGATGCGGGTAGTGCCCGGGTGTGCGGGTAGTGAGCGGGTGTGCGGGGGGGGGATGGCGGGTGCGGGTGGCGGGGCGTGGGTGATCGTGGGCGCGAGCTAGAATTTTCCCAAACTTCTCATCATGGGCTCGGTGTTTCTGCCGCCGGGGAGTTCGACGGCGTGGATGGTGTGCCAGTCGAGGTCCTTGGTGCCGAGGTAGCGGGCGTTGTTGCGCTCGGCTCCCATGAGAATGACGACGTAGCCGGACTTCTTAAAGGTGAGAGCGCGGTATTGGCGTTCGCCGGAGTCGCTTTTCCAGCGGTCGTGGTCGGGCTGGCCGAGTTTGCGGACGATGTCGAAGTAGTCGCTGGTGGCGGTGAAGCCGAGGTCGGCCTGGATGACGGCTTTGTATTCGACGGCGCCGCCGGATTCCTTGTAGCGCGAGACGCCGACGAAGATCATCGCCAGGACGATGCCGGCGACGAGGACAGCGGCGATGAGCTTGCCGATGGAGGATTCGGTGCTGGAGCCCATGCGCAGGTTTTCGCGGGTGGTGGGAGCGCGGGGGACCTCGTTGGGCGGGGCGGGCGCGGCGAGGTTGAGCTTGGGCATGTTGAGGACGCGGCGGGTGTGGGGGAAGACGGCGCCGCCGCTGTACTCGATTTCGCGTTTGAGGCCGACGATCATGACGGGCTCGTCGATTTTGGAGATTTCGCCGAGCCAGGCGCGGGGGATCCAGAGTTCCAGATCCATCTTCGGATTGTGGACCAGCACCTCGCTCCAGGAGCCTTTGCGCATCTCCCACTCGTTGTGATCGATGTTGACGATGGGGGGATAGAACGAGAAACGGCGACTGCCGAGTTCGTCCAGAGCCGGAGGCGTTGGCGAGGATGCCATGCGACTTTATCGTAGCATCGGGGGTGCGCGGGATTGCGGGAAATTGCGGTGCGGGCGGGGGGCGAGCGATTGACGGCGCGG
>JAFLBB010000155.1 GCA_017304135.1 Acidobacteriota bacterium
ATCTTGTACCAGGTCTCGTACATTTCGCGGCCGTAGATGCCCTTGATGGTGAGCATGTTGAAGATGACGGTGCGCCAGTCGATTTCCATGGGCTGGGCGGGGATGCCGAGCATGGCGATTTTGGCGCCGTGGGACATGTTGGCGATCATGTCGCGGAAGGCGCTGGCGTTGCCGGACATTTCGAGGCCGACGTCGAAGCCTTCGGTCATGCCAAGTTCCTTTTGGACGTCGGGGAGCTTGGTGGTGGTGGGGTTGACGGCGCGGGTGACGCCGGCGCGGCGGGCGATTTCGAGGCGATCTTCGTTGGGGTCGGTGATGACGACGAAGCGGGCTCCGGCGTGGCGGGCGACGGCGGCGGACATGATGCCGATGGGGCCGGCGCCGGTGATGAGGACGTCTTCGCCGAGGACGTCGAAGGAGAGGGCGGTGTGGACGGCGTTGCCGAAGGGGTCGAAGATGGAGGCGACATCGCGGTTCACATCGGGGGAGTGACGCCAGATGTTGGTCATGGGCAGCGAGATGTATTCGGCGAACGCACCGGGGCGGTTGACGCCGACGCCCTTGGTGTAGGCGCAGAGGTGGCGGCGGCCGGCCATGCAGTTGCGGCAGCGTCCGCAGACGACGTGGCCTTCGCCGGAGACGATTTCGCCGGGGTGGAAGTCGTTCACATTGGAGCCGACCTCGACGATTTCACCGACGAACTCGTGGCCGATGGCCATGGGGACGGGGATGGTGCGCTGGGCCCAGTCGTCCCAATCGTAGATGTGGACATCGGTGCCGCAGATGCCGGTGCGGAGGACGCGGATGAGGACATCGTTGATGCCGATGGAGGGTTCGGGGATATCTTCGAGCCAGAGGCCGGGCTCAGCGAGTTTTTTGACGAGGGCTTTCATATGGGTAAGGAGTGTATGAGTAAGAAGTGATGGATCAGGAGACGTTCCAGGTGATGAGTTTGGGTTCAGTCATTTCCTCGATGGCGTAGCGGGGGCCTTCGCGACCGGAGCCGGAGAGTTTGACGCCGCCATAGGGCATGTTGTCGACGCGGTATTGGGGGACTTCGTTGATCATGAAGCCGCCGACGTGGACGCGGCGGGCGGCGGAGAAGGCGCGGTCGAGGTCGCGGGTGTAGATGCCGGCCTGGAGGCCGTAGTCGGAGCGGTTGATGGAGGCAATGGCGTCGTCGAGGTGCTTGTACGAATTGATGACCACGACGGGGCCGAAGGCTTCGCGGCAGGAGAGGGAGACGGTTTCGGGGACGCCGGCGAGGACGGCGGGGGTGATGGTGGCGCGGCGGCGCTGGCCTCCGGTGAGGAGTTGGGCTCCGGCTGCGGTGGCTTCGGCGATCCAGCTTTCGACGCGTTCGGCTTCGGGGATGGTGATGAGGGAGCTGATGTCGGTGGCGGGGTCGTGGGGATGGCCGAGGGTAAGCTTGGCGGTGGCGGCTAGGAAGCGATCGGTAAATTCGGAGCGGATGCTCTCATTGACGAAGATGCGCTGGACGGAGATGCAGACCTGGCCGGAGTGGGCGAAGGCTCCGGTGACGCAGCGGGGGATGGCGGCGTCGAGGTTGGCGTCGGCCTCGATGATGACGGCGGAGTTGTTGCCGAGTTCGAGGGTGACGCGTTTCATGCCGGCGAGCGAGCGCATGCGGACGCCGACTTCGGGCGAGCCGGTGAAGGTGACCATGGCGATGCCGGGGTGGGTGACGAAGGCGTCGCCGATTTCGCCGCCGGGTCCGGTGACGACGTTGAGCGCGCCGGGAGGGAGGCCGCATTCCTCAAAGAGCTGAACGAGGGCGAGGGCGCTGAGGGGGGTGGTGGTGGCGGGCTTGTGGACGATGGTGTTTCCGGCGGCGAGGGCGGGCCCGATTTTGTGCATCGAGAGGTTGAGGGGGAAGTTGAAGGGGGTGATGGCGGCGATGACGCCGAGGGGTTCGCGGATGGTCATGGCCCAGCGGTTGCGTCCGCCGGGGTGGGCGTCGAGGGGGACGACTTCACCGGCGAGGCGGTGGGCTTCTTCGGCGGAGAAGAGGAGGGTCCAGGCTGCGCGGTCGGCTTCGAGGCGGGCTTCCTTGATGGGTTTGCCGGATTCCGAGGAGATGAGCTGGGCGAAGTGTTCGAGGGAGTCGCGGAGTTTCTGATGGGCGCGGCGGAGGATGGAGGCGCGGTCTTCGCGGGACATCTCGCGCATGGTGGGGAAGGCTTGCTGCGCGGCGCGGACAGCGGAGTCGACGTGGTCGCGGGTGCCGCGGAAGACTTCGGCGACGGGAGAGCCGTCGAAGGGCAACTCCACGAGCTGGGTGGCGGCGGCGCGAACGGGGCCGCCGGCGATCCACATGGGATGCTGCATGATTCCAGGATAGACGGGTGTGGTGGAGGCGTGAGATGTCAGCGAGGCTGCGGGAGTTCGCCGGGGGGTGTGAAGCGGAACTCGGAGGAGAGGATTTTGCGGTAGGCGTTGAGGCGGGCGTGGGCGGTGAAGCGGCCTTCGCCGGGGAGGGCGAAGCGAAGGTCAGTGGCTTCGACGGTGAAGACCTCTTCGGGGACGACGTCGGCTCCGGTTTGCCAGAAGAGGTAAGGGGCGAAGCGGGTGAGGGACTGGAAGGGTTCGGTTGCGGCGGCGGCCTGGGCAGCAGGGTTGCGTTCGGCGCCTTTGTAGAGGACGCGTCCGGCGTCGGGGTCGTACTCGGCGAGGAGGTTGACGGGGAGGATGCGGTAGGTGGTGGGGAGGTCGACGAGGCCGCGCCAGCGGAAGGGGTTGACGATGTGGGGGAAGGCGGCGGTGCGGAGGGCTTCCTGGCCGTCGTAGAGGCGGGCGTTCATGGAGGCGAGGGCGCGTTCATGGAGGATGCCCCGGGCGGCGAAGTAGAGGAAGGCGAGGAGGAGGGCGGTGCGGGCCGAGCCGACGCCGTAGCGGGTGTGTGCGCCGATTTCCTGGTTGACGAGGCGGCCGAGGAGGGGCCACAGGGTGAAGGCGAGGAGGATGGCGAAGAGGAGGGGATCGAAGACGCTGGCGAGGTCGGCGCGGAACCACTGTTGGGAGAAGGGGGCGAGGAGGCGGATGCCGTAGATGTTGGTCCAATCGAGGGCGAGGTGGGAGAGGGAGGCGGCGAGGGCGGCGAGGAAAGCGAGGAGCCAGGGGAAGGGCTGCGGGGGGGAGAGCTTCGTGGCGAAGCGGCCGACGGCAGCGCAGAGGAGGGCGATGGCGGGGGCGGCGAGGAAGCCGTGGGTGAAGCCGCGGTGGTGATCGAGGTAGACGTGGGAGCCGGCGAGGGCGGTGACGACGTCGAGGTCAGGGGCGTTGGCGGCGAGGATGCAGATGAGGGAGGCGCGGGGGAGGCGGGAGAAGGCGGCGCGGGCGACGAGGAGACCGGTGAGGGTATGGGTGAGGTTGTCCATGGAGCTAGCGGGAGTAGCGGTGAAGGAGATTGGGCGGGGTGAGGAGGGTGAGGGAGTCGGGGACGGTTTCGAGGCGGCCGGGGAGCTGGCCGGCGAGTTCGCCGTCGAGTTGGACGTAGACGGAGTCGCCGTTGACGGGCTTGAGGTCGAGGGCTTCGCCGCGTTTCCAGTAGACGCCGGAGAGGTGCTGCTGAGCGCCGAGGACGATGGCGCCCATGTAGTAGCCGTAGGGCCAGGTGGTGTGACCGGGGAAGGCGGCGATTTCGAAGTCGCGGTCGAGGAGGGTGACGTTGCGGGCGATTTCGAGGTCGCCGCCGTAGTTGCGGACGCGGGCGGCGAGGGCGAAGCCGGTTTGGAGGCGGTCGCCGTTGACGGTGAGGTCGATTTGAGGGAGGCGGGCGCCGAGGCGGGAGAGGGTGGCGATCCAGTAAGCGCCTTTGCCGATGCGGCGTTTGAGATCGGGGTCGACGCGGCGGACGATGTCGGCGTCGAAGCCTGCGCCGGCCATGAGGAGGAAGTGGCGGGGGTGGCCGGCAGCGGGGCGGAAGAGGCCGAGGGTGATGCGGCGGGGGACGAGGGTGTGGAGGGAGCGGGCGGCCTGGCGGATGCCACCGGAGAGGCGCATTTCCCTGGCGAGGACGTTGGCGGTGCCGGCGGGGAGGATGGCGAGAGGGGTTTGTGAGCCGGCGAGGCCGTTGGCGACTTCGTTGATGGTGCCGTCGCCGCCGGCGACGATGACAAGGTCGGCTCCGGCCTCGGCGGCTTGGCGAGCCAGTTCGGTGGCGTGGTGGGCGTGGGTGGTGGGGGTTTCGCGAACGGTGTGGCCGAGAGAGCGCAGGAGTTCAAGGGCCCGGTGGACGCGGTGGCCACGGGCACGGGTGAGACCTCCGGCCTGAGGGTTATAAATCAGGCAGGCGTTACGGTAAAAGGTCCCCAATGACTTTATTATAGAAGTTCATGCCTTCGGCCGAGGAAGTAATTGAACTGCTGCGCGAGGAAATCAGGGGGCATGAGCACGCCTACTATGTCCTGGATGCGCCGCGCATCACGGACGCCGAGTATGACGCGCTGCTGCGGAGGCTGCAGGGGTTAGAGAAGGAGCATCCGGAGCTGGTGACGGCGGATTCGCCGACGCAGCGTGTGGGGGGAGCGCCGCGCGAGGGGTTGGTGGAGGCGAGACATTCGGCTCCGATGTTGTCGTTGGACAACGCGCTGAACGAAGCGGAGCTGCGGGCGTTCGATGAGCGGGTGAAGGGGCTGCTGGGGGAGGCGCCGTATGCGTATGTGGCGGAGTTGAAGCTGGACGGGCTCTCGCTGGCGGTGCGGTATGCGGGGGGCATGCTGCAGCAGGCGATCACGAGGGGGGATGGGGAGACGGGCGAGGATGTGACGGCGAATGCGCGCACGATGCGGAGCCTGCCGCTGCGGGTGAAGGAGACAGGGGAGTTTGAGGTGCGCGGGGAAGTGGTGATGCCGAACCGGGCGTTTCAGGCGTTGAATGAAGAGCGGGAGCAGGAGGGGTTGCCGCGGTATGCGAATCCGCGGAACTCGGCGGCGGGGTCGCTGCGGGTGCTGGATGCGGGGATTACGGCGGGGCGGCGGTTGGATTTTTATGCGTATTTGCACATGCCGGCGCTGGAGACGCAGTGGGGGGCGTTGGAGCGGTTGAAGGAGCTGGGGTTCAAGGTGGGGGCGCAATGCAGGCGGTGTGAGAGTGTGGAGGAGGTGGTGGGGTTCATTGGTGAGTGGGAAGCGGGGCGGGAGATGCTGCCGTTTGAGATTGACGGCGTGGTGGTGAAGATCGATTCGGTGGCGCAGCAGAAGCAGTTGGGGTGGACGGCGCGGGCGCCGCGGTGGGCGATTGCGTTCAAGTATCCGGCGCGGCAGGCGGAGACGGTGTTGCGGTCGATTGAGATTCAGGTGGGGCGGACGGGGGTGTTGACGCCGGTGGCGAATCTGGAGCCGGTGGGGGTGGGCGGGGTGATGGTGGCGCGGGCGACGCTGCACAACGAAGACGAGATTGAGCGGTTGGGATTGGCGGCGGGCGACCGGGTGGTGATTGAGCGGTCAGGCGATGTGATTCCGAAGATCGTGAAGGTGGCGCGGCATGGCGATGAGCGGGTGAAGTTCACAATGCCGGCGGCGTGCCCGGTGTGCGGGGAGGCGGTGGTGAGGGCCGAGGGGGAGGTGGCGAGCCGGTGTTTGAATCCGAACTGTCCGGCGCGTTTGAAGGAGAGCCTGCGATACTTTGCTTCGCGCGGGGTGATGGACATTGATGGGATGGGCGAGGCGTTGATCGAGCAACTGGTGGCGCAGGGGTTAGTGAAGGGGCTTGCGGACATTTACCTGCTGCGGCCTGAGCAGTTGGCGGAGTTGGAGCGGATGGGGGAGAAGAGCGCGGCGCGGATTATGCGGGGGATTGAGGCGTCGAAGGTGAAGCCGATGGCGCGGCTATTGAATGGGCTGGGCATACCGTTTGTGGGCGAGCGGACGGCGACGCTGCTGGGCGATACGTTTGGTTCGCTGGATGCGATTGCGGCGGCGAGCGAGGAGGAGTTGCAGGCGGCGCCGGAGGTGGGCGTGAAGGTGGCGCAGGCGATCCGGCGGTTCTTTGAGAACGAGCACAATCGGGAACTGGTGGAGCGGTTGCGGGCAGCGGGGTTGACGTTTACACAGGAGAAGAAGCGGAATGAGGCAGGGCCGTTGAGCGGGCTGACGTTTGTGATTACGGGCACGCTGCCGGGAATGAGCCGCGAGGAAGCGAAAGCGATGATTGAGAACGCGGGAGGCAAGGCGGTGGATTCGGTGTCGAAGAAGACGAGCTACGTGGTGGCGGGAGAGTCAGCGGGCTCAAAGCTGGAGAAAGCGGGGAAGCTGGGCGTGACGGTGATTGATGAAACGGAGATGCGGCGGATGGTGAGCGGAGGGGCAGCAGCGTGAAGAAGCTGGCGGTGTGGCTGCACTCGTGGGGGCCGGCGGGGGCGTTTATGTTGGCGCTGTTGGATTCGGCGGGAGTTCCGCTGCCGGGAGGCGTGGTGGCGTTGATTGTGGCGTCGGCGGCGGCGAATCCGGCGGCGGGGTGGTTGACGGCGGCGGTGGCGGTGGTGGGGTCGGCGATGGGGAGTATGGTGTTGTTTGAGATTGCGCGGAAGGGCGGGCAGATGTACTTGGAGCGGCATGCGGCTACGCCGAGGGCGCAGAAGTTCCGCCAGTGGTTTCAGCAGTACGGGCTGGTGACGGTGTTTGTGCCAGCGCTGATCCCGTTTCCGATGCCGCTGAAGGTGTTTGTGTTATCGGCGGGGGCGACGGGGGTGAGGCCGCTGCCGTTTCTGGGGGTGATGCTGGCGGCGCGGATTCCGAACTACTTCGCGATGGCGTGGTTGGGGATGCGGTTGGGGGATGGAGCGCTGCCGTGGATCAAGGCGCACACGGTGGAGTTCAGCGTGGCGGGCGTGGCGTTGATTGGAGCGCTGTTGTTGTTGCTCAACCGGTTGGATCGATCCAGTACAATGACTGCGTGAATACCCAGAGCAGACGGTCGTTCCTAGCGGCGGCGTTGAGCGCGCCGGCCTTTCTTTCCGCGGCGCAGAAGCAGACGGACGCGCGCATCGAGGAGATGCGGTTTTCCTACGAGGACTATCTGTACCGGACGCCGATCAAGTTTGGCGGGAACGTGGTGGACCGGGTGACGCTGCTGAACGTGAACGTGACGCTGCGGAGCCGGGCGGGCAAGGTTGCCAAGGGATTCGGCTCGATGCCGTTGGGGAATGTGTGGGGCTTCCCGTCGAAGGTGCACAACTACAACGAAACGCTGGACGCGATGAAGGCGTTGACGGTGAAGTTGAACCGGATCATCGGCGGATACAAGGAGTACGGGCATCCGCTGGATGTGGGGCATGCGCTGCTGCCGGCATACATGAAGGCGGCCGAGGAGGTGACGGGCGAGCAGAGGTTGAAGGAGCCGTTTCCGAAGCTGTGCACGCTGGTGACGGCGAGTCCGTTTGACGCGGCGTTGCATGACGGGTTTGGGAAGCTGCACGGGCGGAGCGCGTATCAGATTCTTTCCTCCGAATTTGTGTCGCACGACCTGGCGCACTATTTGACGCCGGCGTTCAAGGGCGAATATCTGGACCGGTATGTGACGGCGAAGCCGAAGCCGGCGATGCCGCTCTATCACCTGGTGGGGGCGGTGGATCCGTTGACGGCGGCCGACATCACGAAGAAGATCGGCGACGGGATGCCGGAGACGCTGCCGGAGTGGATTGAGTATTCGGGGCTGGATCATTTAAAGATCAAGCTCAACGGCGAGGATTTGAACTGGGATGTGAACCGTGTGCTGGCCGTGGAGCGGGTGGCCGGCGAGACGCAGAAGAAGCGGAAGATCGCGCGCTGGGTGACGTCGGTCGATTTCAACGAAAAGGCGCCGAGCGCGGAGTATTTGATTGGGGTGTTGCGGAAGGTGAAAGAGGCGTCGTCGGCGGCGTATGAGCGGATTCAGTATGTGGAGCAGCCGACGAAGCGCGATTTGAAGGCGGACCGGGCGAACGTGATGCACGAGGCGGCGAAGCTGAAGCCGGTGGTGATCGATGAGTCTTTGATCTCGCTGGAGATGCTGGAGTTGGCGCGGGAGATGGGGTATTCGGGGGCGGCGCTGAAGGCGTGCAAGGGTCAGGGCGAGGCGCTGCTAATGGGGGCGGCGGTGCAGAAGTACAAGATGTTTTTGTGCGTGCAGGACCTGACGTGTCCGGGGGCGTCGCTGATTCATTCGGCGGGGCTGGCGGCGCACGTTCCGACGGTGGCGGCCATTGAGTGCAACTCGCGGCAGTATGTGCCGGGGGCGAACAAAGAATGGCTGGCGCGGTTCCCCGGTGTGTTCGATGTGCGTAACGGGCGGGTGAATACGGCGCTGTTGGACAAAGCGGGATTGAGCGCGGTGGCATGAGCGGGGGCGAGAGCGGGAGCCCGAACGGGGGAGAATCGACGCGGTGTTTTTGGGTGCCGCGCGAGAAGCCGTACTACGTTGCCTATCACGATGAGGAGTGGGGTGTGCCGGTGCATGAGGACCGGCTGCACTTCGAGATGCTCATTTTGGAAGGGGCGCAGGCGGGCTTGAGTTGGGACACGGTGTTGCGGAAGCGGGAGAGCTACCGCGCGGCGTTTACGGGGTTCGATGCGAAGAAGGTGGCGCGGTTCAGCGAGGACAAGCTGGAGAAGCTGCTGCTGGATCCGGGGATTGTGCGGAACCGGTTGAAGGTGTATGGGGCGGTGAAATGCGCGAAGGCGTTTCTGGAGGTGCAGAAGGAGTTTGGCACGTTTGACGCGTATGTGTGGCGGTTTGTGGGCGGGCGGCCATTGGACGGGAAGCGACAGGGGAGAGGCGACGTGCCGGCAAAGACGGCGGAGAGCGATGCGTTGTCGAAGGATCTGGTGAAGCGCGGGTTCACGTTTGTGGGGAGCACGATCGTGTACGCATACATGCAGGCGGTGGGGCTGGTGAACGACCACACGGTGGATTGCTGGCGGTATCGCGAGGTGGGCGGCGGGCGGTAGGGGTGGCGGGCGGTAGGCGCGCTCAGTAGACGATCTGGCCGTCGCGCATGTTGACGGTGCGGTGGCCGTAGGCGGCGGCTTCGGGGTTGTGGGTGATCATGAGGATGGTTTGGCCGAGGCGTTCGTTGAGGCCGCGGAGGACGTTCAACACGGTGTCGGAGTTTTTGGTGTCGAGGTTGCCGGTGGGCTCGTCGGCGAGGAGGATGGCGGGGTGGTTGACGATGGCGCGGGCGATGGCGACGCGCTGCTGTTCGCCGCCGGACATGGCGCGGGGCTTGTGATCGAGGCGGCCGGAGATGCCGAGGAGGTCGAGGACCTCGGCGAACCACTCGTCGTGTTCGAGGGGTTTGCCGGCGATGTGGCGGGCGATGGCGATGTTGTCGCGGGCGGAGAGGGTGGGCAGGAGGTTGTACTTCTGGAAGACGAAGCCGACCTTGGTTTTGCGCATGTTGGTGCGGCCGGAGTCGGTCATCTTCGCGAGGTCGGTGCCGTCGATGGAGACCGAGCCGGAGGAGGGCGGGGTGAGGCCGCCGAGGATGTGGAAGAGGGTGGACTTGCCGGAGCCGGAGGGACCGCAGATGGCGACGAACTCGCCGGCGGTGACTTCGAGGTCGACACCGCGGAGGGCTTCGACGTGGACTTCTCCGACGCGGTAGACCTTGCCGAGCCCCTGGATGGAGATGAGGCTGCCGCTCTTACTCATAGGAGAGGGCCTCCAGGGCATCCTGTTTGATGGCTTTCCAGCCGGGGTAGAGGGCGCCCATGACGGCGCCGGCGACGGCGATGAGGGTGGTGGTGGGCCACCAGTCCGGGGTGACCATGGCGGTGAGGGTGGCGCCGGCGAATTCGAGGATGAGCCAGCGTGTGCCGTAGCTGAGGGCGATGCCGAGGAGGCTGCCGATGGCGGCGAGCATGAGGGTTTCGCGGACGAGGATGGCGAGAATGTAGCCGGGCCCGGCGCCGAGGGATTTGAGGATGCCGATTTCGCGGGTGCGCTCGAGGACGGCGGTGTACATGGAGAGGAAGACGACGAGGAAGCCGACGATGACGCTGATGAGGATGACGACGTAGATGAATTGCTTGAGGCCGGGGACGTTATTGACGGAGAAGAGCGAGGTGAACTCCTCGACGGAGTAGATGGCGTAGTCGGGGAGCTTGGCCTTGAAGAGGCGGAGGGTGTCGTTGGTGAGCTTGGGGTCGTCGAGTTTGACGAAGATCTGGGTGAGTTTGCCGGTGTTGCCTGTGAGCTCCTGGAGGCGGCGCAACGGCATGACCATGCGGGCGAGTTTTCCGGATTCAAAGATGCCGGAGATGCGCCATTGTTTGTTGAGGAGTTTGACGTAGGAACCGACTTTGAGGCCGTTCTGCTTGGCGTAGCGTTCGTCGACCAGGATGTCGTCCTGGCCCTGGAAGGGGCCACCGGAGAGGAAGCGGAAGCCGCCGCTCAAGCGGGAGAACTGTTCGAGGTCGACGCCGGTGACGGTGTCGATGCCGCCGATGGGTTGGGCGATGGTGCCGGTGGCGACGGTGACGTGGGGTTGTTCGCTGAAGAACCTGACGAGGCCTTCGGACATGGGGGCCGAGGAGAAGCTGATGGCGGAGCTGCCGGGGGGGCGGATCCAGATGTCGGCGCCGACGCCTCGGGCGCGGCGGGCGGACTCGTCGAGCATGCCGCGGCTGAGGCCGACGAGGGTGAGGATCATGGTGACTTCGATGGCAATGGCGAAGATGCTCAGCATAGTCCGGACAGGCCGGTGCTTGAGATTCTCCAGGACGAGCTTATTGATCAACGGGGGAATCCTTCAACGAATGGGGCAGCAACTCCCTATTCTAGCGTGGGTGCGGGGGGGGGAGGAGGATGTGACCGACTCGCTCACGCTCGCGGTTCCGTCACGCGAAGGGAGCGTGTGGAGTGGTTTTCGCGGCTGGCAGAAGCAGCCGGGTGGGGGGACTGTTCAGGATGCCCTGCAGGATGCCTTGCAGCAGTTTGCCATGATG
>JAFLBB010000156.1 GCA_017304135.1 Acidobacteriota bacterium
GTCTGACCTGAGCATCAGTCTCGAAGCTCTGGAGCGCAGCCGCTCGCAACTTCCGGTTACCAGCTACTTCAGCGAGGCCGTTTCCGCTTGGAGGGGAGACTGGGGGCGGGGGGCATGGGTGAGGTGTACCGGGCGACGGACACCAAACTGGGGCGGCGGGTGGCGATCAAGGTGTTGCCGGGGGATTATGTTGCCGAGCCGGTGAGGCTGGAGCAGTTTGAGCGGGAGGCGCGGGCGGCGTCGGCGCTGCACCATCCGAACATCGTGACGGTGTTCGATGCCGGGGTGACGGACGGGACGCCGTGGATCGCGATGGAGTATGTGGAGGGGCGGACGCTGCGGGAGATGCTGGCCGCGGGGCCGCTGGCGGGAGAGCAGTTGTTGGGGACCAGTCTGCAACTGGCCAACGGGTTGTCGGCGGCGCACGAGATGCGGATCATCCATCGCGACTTGAAGCCGGAAAACGTGATGGTGACCAAAGACGGAGTGGTGAAGATCCTGGATTTCGGGCTGGCGAAGTTGACGCGCGGACAGGAGAGCACCGGGAGCGGGGGCGCGGAGCAGACGCAGACGATGACGCTGACGGGGGGGCTGGTGGGAACGCCGGCGTACATGTCGCCGGAGCAGATCGAGGGAGCGCCGCTCGATTACCGGTCGGACCAGTTTTCGCTGGGAGTGATTTTGTATGAACTGGCGACGGGGTTGCATCCGTTCCGGAGACCGACGGCGCCGCAGACGATGGCGGCGATTCTGGAAGCCCGGCCGAAGCCGCCGGCGGAGTTGAAGGCGGGCATACCGGGGGCGATCCGGAACCTGATTCCACGATGCCTGGCGCGGACACCGGGGGAACGGTTCGATTCCACGCGCGAGATTGTGGAGCTGCTGCGGGGGCGGGAGGGAGGGGAGAGAGCGGCGGCGGGTGTGGCGGCGGAGAAGAAAAGCGCGCCGCGATGGGTGGTGGCGGCGGTGCTGGCAGCGGTGGCGGTGGCGGCGGCGCTGGGCGGGTATGGCTGGCTGAAGGAGCGGAAGCCGGCGGCGCGGGAGGCGGTGGTGGTGGCGGTGCGCGGTTTTCAGAACTTGTCGGGGAACCAGGCGAACGATTACATCAGCAGCGGGATTGCGGAGGACATCCGGGCACAGTTGTCGCGGATCGCTTCGATCCGTCTGTTGAGCGCGGGGGCGGTGGGGCGGTACCGCGATGGAGAGTCGCGGCGGATGGCGGAGGAGTTGGGTGTGGGGCGGATTGTGGAGGGGAGCATACGTGTGGAAGGTGGGCGGCTGCGGGTGTCAGCGCAGTTGACGGATGCGAAGACGGAGCAGATGGTGTGGTCAGAGCAGTATGAGCGTCCGGTGGGGGACTTGATGGCGCTGCAAAGCGACCTGGCGCGGCAGATCACAATGGCGCTGCAGCCGTCGTTGACGCCGGACGAGCGGCGGCGGGTGGGCAAGGGGTTGACGGAGAACTTCGCGGCGTATGAGTTGTTCCTGCAGGCGAGGCGGATGCCGATGGGGGATCGTGCGGCGAACGAGCGGTCGATTGCGTTGTTGAAGGAGGCGGTGGCGCTGGATCCGCGGTTTAGCGAAGCGATGGCGTTGATCAGCCAGAGGCTTGTGTACATGGTGGGTTCGTCGCGGGGGGACGAGGCGCTGCGGTGGGCGCAGAAGGCGGTGGAGGTGGATCCGGAGTCGTCGAACGGGCATTATTCGCTGGGGATGGTGCTGGCGAGCCAGGGCTATATGCCGAAGTCGCGCGTGCATTTTCTGAAGGCGCTGGAACTGGATCCGAATTCGGCGCTGGCGATGACCGACCTGGCGGTGACGCAGGTGACGATGGGGCGGTTTGACGAGGGGTTGCATTGGGCGAGGTTGTCGCTGCAGCGGCATCCGCAAGGCTATGGGGCCTACAGTCATGTGCTGGGGACGGTGTCGTCGATGGGCGACCGGGAGTCGACGCTGCGGTGGTTGAAGGAGTTTGAGTCGCGGTTCCCTGGGAACCTGCGGGCGCGGATGATGCGGGTGTTTATGGCCCTGGAGGATGGGAAGACGGCTGAGGCGCTGGAGGAGTCGAGGCAGATTGCGGCGCATCCGCGGTCGGGGATGGAGGGCGTGGCGACACTGGCGGATGTGAGTTTGATTGCGGGGGCGAGTGACGCGGAGGAGTGGAACCGGAAGCTGTATGGGGATGAAGTGGAGCAGCCGATGCTGAACTGGGTGGCGCTGCCGGAATCGCCGCGGGTGCGGTATGCGTTGCTGGCCGGCAAGCGCGGGGCAAAGGCGGAGGCGGAGAAGTTGTTAGCGGAAGCGGAGAAGGCGGCACTGGCGCGGATTGAGAAGGGTGTGGATTCGCCGTTTCCGGCGGTGGAGTTGGCGGCGGTGCAGGCGCTGCGAAACGATGCCGATGGAGCGATGAAGTGGCTGCAGACGGCGTTTGACCGGGGGTGGCGGCATGCACAGAGCAGCCGGGTGGATCCGATGCTGGCGAATGTGAGGAAGGACGCGCGGTTTGAGGCGCTGATGAAGCGGATTGACGATGACTTGACGCTCATGAGGCAGCATACGCCGGAGATTCGGGCGCTGTTTGAGGAGACGCTGCCGGCGCTGCCGCGGCCGGCGGCGTTTGCCAAGAAGAAGGGATGAGGGGGCTGGGGAGAGTGGGGTGGAAATAGGGAATAGCGGTGACTGTCCCTATTTAGTAGTGGTAGCGGGCTTGGAGGAAGTCGATGCGGGAGGGGGAGACGCGGTAGACGAGGCGGTGTTCCTGGGTGATGCGGCGCGACCAGCAGCCGGCGAGGGCGAAGCGGAGGGGCTCGGGTTTGCCGGGGCCGTTGTGGGGGTCGCGGAGGGTGGCTTCGACGAGATCGAGGACGCGGAGGGCGGTGGGGCGGTCGTGCTTGACCCAGTGGCGGAGGTCGGCGAGGAATTCGGGGTGGAAGACGGGGTCGCGGTTAGGGTTGCGGGGCAAGTTTGAGGTCCTTGCGGAGTTTGGCGAGGGAAGCGGGTTTTGGGGACTGGCGTTCGGCGCGGCGGAGGGCGGCGAGGAGGCGGCGGGCGTTGCGTGGGGAGCGGAGGAGGTGGGCGGTTTCGGTGAGGGAGGCGAGTTCGGTGGCGGGGATGAGGGCGACGTCGCGGGGTTGGCCGGTGGAGTGGGAGGCGCGGCGGACGATGACGATTTCCTGGTCGTCGATGACGTGGTCGAGGACGCTGGAGAGGTTGGCGCGAAGGGAGGTATAGGTGGTGTCGGTGGGCATGGTGCGTCCTTGTGGATAGTGTACAGGAATCCTGTACGGCAGTGGGGCGCGGGAAATAGGGAATAGCGGTGACTGTCCCTATTTGAATTTGAGGATTTCGGTGCGGAGGGCGGGGTCGACGGCTAGGGCGGCGAGGAAAGGGGTGAGGAAGGGGGCGACGTGGAGGGTGAGGTAGTCGGCGAAGCGGAGGACCCAGGAGGGGGTGTGGTGGAGAGGGTTGGCGAGTTGGGCGAGGATGTTGCGGGCGGAGATTTGGGCAAAGACTAAGAAGAGCAGGACCTCGATGGCGAGCATGAGCAGTGTGCCGTAGAGGAAGGGGCGGAAGGCGCGGTTGGGAGCGGCGAGAAGGAGGGCCCAAAGGACGGGGAGCGAGAAGGTGAAGATGAGGGCGTCGGTGCGCTTGAGGTCGAAGTCGAGCGAGTGGATGGGGGTGAAGCCGGTTTGCGGGGGCGGGTTGGGGAGGTTGGCTTCGATGGGGACGCGGAGGCTCCAGTCGCCGGAGGGTTGAGGCTCGATGAAGGCGCGGCCGTCGCGGCCGAACAGGAGGCTGCCGGAGATTTCAGAGGCGGTGTGGAGGACGGAGAGGAGAGGGTCGCGGAAGAGGAACCACCAGGCGGTGAGGAAGAGGAAGATGAAGGCCGAGCCGCGGAGGAGGAAGCGCGTTTGGGGACTAAGCGGGGGCATGGGGTGAGGGGAGTGAGCGGGCGGCGCGGTGGACCCAGAGCCAGAACAGGACGAGGGAGTCGAGGACGATGAGGGTTTCCCAGAGGTAGCCGTGGGCGAAGTCGAACCAGGTGGCCGAGTATTGGCCGATGTAGAAGAGGCTGATGAAGCGGACGACGTTGAGGGCCTGGATGAGGAGCGTGCCGAGGGCGAGGCCGAGGGCTTTCCAGCGCCAGGAGGCGGGATAGGCGAGGACGGCGGCCCAGAAGAGGATGGTGACATTGACGGCGTTGCAACCATCCTTCATTTCGACGCCGAAGCCGGTGGCGGGGTTGATGAGGATGGCGCCGTTGTGGTGGGCGTGGGCGTCAAAGGGGGCGATGAGGGAGTGGGAGAGGGAGACGAGGGAGAGGGAGAAGCGGGTGGTGAGGTCCTGCGCGGGGGGGGTGAGGACGAGGCCGAAGCCCAGGAGGAGGCAGAGGGCGAGGAGGAGGAAGAAACGGGCAGGGCGCCCGAGTGGCGAGCGCCCTGCAGGTTTGGAAGGCATTAGCGGAACGATTGTATCGAAGCGTCAGGCAGGGTTGGAGGGAGTGCCCTGCGAGGAGCTGAGGCGGCGCCAAGCGAGGAAGGCGAAGGCACAGCCGAGGAAGATCATGGCCCATTCCGAGAGCGTGGGGACGGAGAAGACGTTGCCGCGGGAGACGGCGCCGATGCTGAGATCGGACTGCATGGCGAGGTCGGCGGCGATGGTGGACCAGGAGGTGGAGGTCCACTGCGCGGTGTTGGTGCCGTTGTTGAGGAAGACGAACTGGCCGCCGGAGTAGGAGGTGTTATCGACGGAACCGTAGCGGCAGGAGCCGCCGGCGCCGGGGTCTTCGGAGATGCTGAAGAAGAAGACGTAGAGGCCGCCGGGGAGGGTGAGGTTGCCGGTGTTGACGGTGATGCGGTTGAAGGTGGTGCTGTTGCTGGATGGGATGACGAAGGGCGCGCTGGAGAAGAGGCTGGAACCGGTGGCGGTGGAGCCATTGAAGGCGTAGATGTGGGCGCGGGCGGTGACGGCGGCGGAGCAACCGGCAATTTGGAAGGAGAAGCGGGTCAAGTTGCCGGGGGAGCCCAGCGGTACGGTGACGGTTTGCCCGTAGGTGGCGGTGTTGGGGTTGCCGAAGGAAGAGATGAACTGGGTCCCGTTCCAGGCGGGCTCGGTATCGATCTGCGCGGCAAGCGGCAGGGAGGCGAGCAGGATGGTTCCCAATCGCAGGCAGGCGGCTGAGTTCACACGGACCTCCACGGAAGTAAGATGTTACGGCTCTTGGGGCAGTATAGGACGCGCGGCGGAGGGAGTAAAGCGATTTAGCCACAAATTCGCGCGAAATTTGAGGATGAATTCGGAGAGGGGAGTAATGTATGGGGGGCGACCCGCGCATGAGAGTTGTGGAGGCGGGAAAAGCAGCGGTGGGCGGGGGATTTGGCGGTGCAGTGGGGTGTGACGCTACAAAACATTTCAGCAACGTAATGTTTGGAGGGGGGAGGGGTTTAGTGGCGGAGCCAGAAGTAAACGATGGGGAGGGAGAAGAGGGAGGAGTCGAGGCGGTCGAGCCAGCCGCCGTGGCCGGGGAGCATGGTGCCTGAGTCCTTCATGCCGGCGCCGCGTTTCATAGCCGATTCGACGAGGTCGCCGAGTTGGCCGCCGATGTTGGCGGTGGCGGTGAGGGCGGCGGCGTAGGGGAGGGGCATGTCGGGCTGGAAGTAATGGAGGTAGGCCACGCCGTAAGCAGAGGTGAACAGGAGGGAGCCGAAGAAGCCTTCCCAGGACTTGCCGGGCGAGACGCGGGGGGCGAGCTTGTGGCGTCCGATGGCGGAGCCCGTGAAGTAGGCGGCAACGTCGCCGACCCAGTTGATGGAGAGGGCGTAGAGGAGAAGGTGGGGGTTGATGAGGCGGAGTTCGATGCCGCAGCGCCAGGCGCCGTAGATATAAATGAGTGCGAGGGAAAGGCCAGCGGCGGAGGGGAGGACGGATTTCAAGTCGTCACTGCGGAGCGCGAGCAGGAGGGTGAGGGCGACGGCGACGAAGAGGAGCGAGATGTGGACGGAGGGGACGAGGAGGATGATGAGTCCGGCGGCGTAGCCGAGGGGGCCGGGGACGGCCATGGAGTGAGCGGCGGCGAAGCGGCGGAACTCACGGAAGCAGAGGCTGGCGACGATGGAGGTGGCGGCGAGCAGGACGAGTTGGGGGGACCAGAGGCAGATCCAAATGACGGTGGGGACGAGGACCAGGGTGGTCAGGACCCGCTTCATTTGGGCGAGTGGGCGACGCCGACGAGGTGGGTCTCGGAGGAATCGGGCGCGGGGGAGAGGGCGGAGTCAGAAGAGAGCCCGCCGAAGCGGCGTTCGCGGCGCTGGTATTCGAGGAACGCGCGGAGGAGTTCGGCACGGGAGAAGTCGGGCCAGAGGGTGTCAGTCACATAAAGTTCGGAGTAGGCGATTTGCCAAAGGAGGAAGTTAGAGACGCGCATTTCGCCGGAGGTACGGATGAGGAGGTCGGGTTCGGGGAGGCCGGCGGTGTAGAGGGCGGAGTTGATGGTGTCTTCGTCGATGGTGAGGGAGGGGAGGGTGCCGTCGCGGCGGGCGTTTTCGAGGATGCGGTTGAAGGCGTCAACGATTTCGGCGCGGCCGCTGTAGTTGATGGCGATGTTGAGGACCATGCGGTTGCCGGCGGCGGTGGCGCGAACGGCGTCGTCGAGGTCGCGGCGGACGGAATCGGGGAGCTGGTCGAGGCGGCCGATGGGGTTGAGGCGCACGCCGTTTTCGATGAGGGTGTTCAGTTCTTTGCGGAGGTAGACGCGGAGGAGGCGCCAGAGGGTGGTGACTTCGGCGCGGGGGCGTTTCCAGTTTTCGATGGAGAAGGCGTAGAGGGTGAGGGCCTGGATGCCGAGGTTGCCGCAGGTTTCCACGGCCATGCGGACGCTTTCGATGCCTGCTTTGTGGCCGGCGACGCGAGGCAGAGAACGGCGCCGCGCCCAGCGGCCGTTGCCGTCCATGATGATGGCGACGTGGGCGGGGAGGCGATCGGAATCGAGTTGCGCGAGGAGATCCCCATCCGGCTCGGGTTTGTGCGAGCGGTCCAGCAAGTCCTGCATCGATGATTGAACCTTTATAGTATACGCGGGTTGGGTGGGGAGAGGGTGACGGGATGGGAGAGTGATCGGATGGGAGGGGAGGAGGGAGCAGGGTGATGAATGGCGTGGCAGGTGGGAGACTTGAGGAGTGGCCATGAAGCGTGAGTACGAATTCAGTCAGGGTAAGCGGGGGCCGGTGTTGCGGACGCCGCAGGGGAAGACGCGGGTGACAATCCGGTTGGATGAAGATGTGCTGGCGTGGTTCCGGCGGCGCGTGGAAGATGCGGGCGGGGGGAATTACCAGACGCTGATCAACGATGCGTTGCGGGCGGCGATTGAGCAGCAGAGGGAGCCGTTGGAGGCGACGCTGCGGCGGGTGATCCGGGATGAGTTGAAGCGGGCGGGGTGAGTTGATGGCGGCTGAGTTTGCTGGCATTGAGGCGCGGCCGGAGGTGTGCGGGGGCGCGGCGTGCATCGCGCGGACGCGGATTCCGGTGTGGGTGTTGGAGTAGGCGAGGCGGTTGGGGACGAGCGAGCGGGAGTTGCTGGCGGCGTATCCAGCGTTGCGGGCGGAGGACTTGGCGAGGGCGTGGGCGAATGCGCGGGCGCATGGGGCGGAGTTGGAGGAGGCGATTGGGGAGAGTGAGGGGGATTAGGCAGGTGGTAGAAACGATTAGGGGCTCAGGTAGCTTTTGAGCATCCCTCCGAACAACTCACCGAGCTTGCCTAGATCCAGCCCCCGAGAGGTGCGGGTCAGTGACTTAGCGAAAGTTCGCAAGGGGTCGCGCGAGTTGAGGAAATCTGTTTCGAATGCGGATCGGTTTTTGCGAAGGATTGGCAGGAGTGCATCCTTTTTCTCGGTTGGGAAAGAGGCAATGAGATAGGGAATACCGCTGGCGACCACGGGGAACACCGTGACAGCTTCGGAGCCATAGGCGGCAATTTCGGCTTCGGTAGCCAGAGACAAGTCTCTTGCGTAGTCGGCGGTGGGGAGGTCGCCGCTCAATTCATCAAGCCTCGCACGAAACGCCTTACCCGAGAAAGTGTCCTCCTCCGGGAAGATGGCCGACAACATGGAAGTTGCCAACCGTAGGCTGCCGGAGCCGAAATGGGAGCCGGTTGCGTCGATGGTTCTGATGGCGGCTTCGGCCACACGGGAATCGACGAGATAATATGCACCGTCCTTTGACCCGATGGAGAACCAAAATCCGGATTGGAGCTTCGGATTGGGGACCAACATCCGGAACCGGCTGTACAGGGCGCGACTTAGTTCTAACTGGTGCCTACCGACGATTCCCAGGATTTTTTCTCTCAGCCAGCGATAGCCGATGCTAAATACCTCGGAGGTCATCACAGCGAAGTAGTCGCTTGCCGCAGGAAGGCCGTAGGGGAGAAGCAACCGGGCTTTGCGATAACGCCCCCCCTGTTCGAGCGCGATCTCGCGCCTTCGAGTCTTCCAACCGGCAGGAGGCTGTTGACCCGTGTGGCGAACAAGCGACACTTCCACGACGTCCCTCTCACTTACACTTTCACCGACGCGGATCTCGTAGGTGTGAGCATCGATCAAGACGAGCTTTCGCTCCGGAATGGCTCGGCCGTTCTTCCATACAACGGGAGCGTGATCGGCCACCACCTCAACGACATAGCCCTGCAGAAAGCTATCGATGGACTCAGCCGCATCCGAGACTTCTAAGAACGAGTCGACTCGGTAGATGCGGTCAAGCTCAGAGATGAGATCCAAACGTAATTTCACTATGGCGTCGGAGAGGTCGAGGCGGAGGGGCATTCCGTGAAGATTGCTGACAACGATACAGAATCTTTGTCGAGCAAGCAAGCGCGGCGAGGATTAGAAAAGGCTCATCTGTTGAATCAATGGGTAAGGGCGGGTTTCCCGGCCTTCACGACCGGCATCTCTATCGAATTTAGTGTTCGCTGAACCGCTCGGCGATGCTGCCGAGCGTCGTGCGGTTCACTCGTTTGGCGCGGCGGAGGAGGCGGAGGAAGACGTAGGCGGTGAGGAGGGCGTCGCCGCCGGCGGTGTGGCGGTCGTGGGTGGGGATGGAGAAGTGGTCGCAGAGGGCGTCGAGGGTGAAGGATTGGAATTTGTGGTCTCCGAAGGCGCCGTCGCTTTCTAAGTGCAGAGCTAAGTCCATGGTGTCGAGGGACTGGTTCAGCAGCGGGACCTGGAGGCTGCGGCGGCAGGCTAAGTCGAGGGCCTGGACGTCGTGGCCGATGTGGTGGCCGACGATGACGCCGTTGCTTAAGTAGGGGAGGAATTCCAGAAGCGCTTCGGGTTCGGTGAGGCCGTCGCGGGCCTGGTCGCGGGTGATGCCGTGGACCTTGACGGAGGACATGTTGTAGGGGATGTGAAGCATGGCCTCGAAGGAGTCTTCGAGGTGGATGTCGCCGGCCTGGACGACGACGGCGCCGATGGTGATGATCTTGTCGCGGCGGGGATCGGAGCCGGTGGTTTCGGTGTCGAGGACGACGAAGCGCACGTCGTCGAGGGGCGTGTCAGGCGTGAAGGGCGAGGGGAAGGCGGCTTCGTAGGCGGCGGCGCACGCTTCGAGGGCGGCGCGGAAGGCGGGGTTGGCGGCGGGGTTGAGATGCGGCGTCATGCCAGGCTCCAGCGGTTGGTGGTGAGTTCGATGAGGGCGTGGATGGCGGCAAAGACGCGGCGGAGGAGCCAGCGGTCGTATTTGTCGAGGGCGGCGGGTTCGATGAGGTCGCGGCCGAGGCGGGCGCGGAGGGAAGAGGCGATGCGGAAGGCTTCGGCGGCGTCGGTGAGGGCGGCTTCGTGTTCGGGGATGGCGCGGGCGGCGGCGGCGAGGCGGTGGAGGGTGTTGGGGTCGTCCAGATGGCCCATGGAGAGGGCGAGGACGCGGGAGGCGTCGATGATGGGGTCGAGCGCGGAGGTGGCGAGGTTGAGGGTGCGGTGGGTGCCGCCTTCGAGGTCGACGACGAATTCCTCAAAGAAGGTGAGGGCGGGCAGTTGGGAGATGGTGTCGTTGGCGAGGATGTGGATGAAGCCTTTGCTGGAGGCGATTTCGGCGGCGATGTGGGCCTGGAGTTCGGCGGCGGGGGCGGCGGGGGAGAGGCCACGGAGGTCGAGCAGGGCGCGGTTTTCCCAGATGGCGTTGAGGATGGGGTTGTCGATTAAAGCAGAGTAAAAGGTCTTCCACTCCGATAATGTGCGAAGGATGGGAGCGGGGGCGCCGGCGGGGATGCGGTTGCGGAGAGCGGCGGCGAGCGGTTCGGCGTGGTTGGAAGAGAGGACGGCGCCGAGGTGAGGGTTCCATTCGCCGGTGTGTTCGGCGCGGCCCATGGCGCCGAAGGCGAGCCATTCGGCGGTGTGGCCGGATTCGGCGTGGAGGCCGGATTCAGCACAAGCATGGCTGGTGAGGTTGAGGGCGGCGGCGCGTTCGAGGAGTTCGTAGATCTGGGCGGCGCGGTCGACGGCCCAGGCGGCGGTGAGGGTTTCCTGCGTGAGTTCGCGGGCGCGTTGGAGGAGCAGCGGCCGGTCAGCGTCGGTGGCCCAGGTGTCGAAAGCGCGGGCAAGCGCAAGGGGATCGCGGCCGGTGAGCAGGGCAAGGTCGGCGGCGGTGAGCAGGCCTGTGGGGGGCGCGCCGGGTTCGGTGATGACGAGGGCGGGGGCGCGGGTGGCGAGGAGTTGGAGCCAGAGCTGTTCGACGGTGCTGTTGGGCGGCGCGGTGGGGAGGGCGGAACAGGCGGTCTTGATGACTGCGAGGGAGACGGGATTGCCGGCGGATTTG
>JAFLBB010000157.1 GCA_017304135.1 Acidobacteriota bacterium
GGTGCCGGGGCGCGGGGCGGAGTGTGTGTGGCAGGGGCGGGTGGTGCGCGCGGGGAATGCGGCGTATTTGCAGGAGGCGGGGGTGATCACGCCGCAGGAGGCGCTGGAAGAAGCCGACCGGTTGGGGGCGACGGCGGTGTTGGTGGCCGATGAAGGGCGCTATGTGGGGGCGATTCTGCTGCGCGACCGGATCCGGGCGGGCGTGCATGCGGCGGTGCATGAGTTAGAGGAGTTGGAAATCGGGCATGTGGTGATGCTGACGGGCGACCGGCGGCGTGCGGCGGAGGTGATTGCGCGCGAGGCGGGGATTGCGAGCGTGGAGAGTGAGCTGCTGCCGGAGCAGAAGCTGGAGCGCGTGCGGCATTGGATGTCGCAGGGGCGCGTGGTGGGCATGGTGGGCGATGGGGTGAACGATGCGCCGGCGCTGGCCGCGGCACATGTGGGCATTGCGGTGAAGGGGGCGAGCGACATCACGGCCGAGGCGGCGGGGGTGGTGTATCTGGGGCAGTCGCTCGATCAGTTGCCGAAGCTGATTGAGGTGAGCCGCAAGGCTGTAGCCATTGTGTGGCAGAGCATTCTGGTGTTTGCGATTGGGGTGAACGTGGTGGCGGTGGCGCTGGCGTCGACGGGGCGGTTGGGCCCGCTAGGGGCGGCGTTCACGCATCAGATCGGGTCGTTCCTGGTGATGCTGAATGCGCTGCGGTTGTTGGAGGTGGAGGATCGCGGTGTGGGGCGGTTGCGGCGGCGGGTGGGCGAGTGGATGAACGCGGGATGGCTGCGGCTATTGGGGTATCGCGTGAAGCTGTGGCTTTCGCGGATGGAGCCAAAGCTGTGGTTCCTGTATGTGGTGGAGCAGCGGCAGAAGTTGTACCGGCCGGTGGCGGCAGCGGGGCTGGTGTATCTGTTGCTGAGCGGGTTCTATGTGCTGCAGCCCAATGAAATCGGGGTGATCGAGCGGTTTGGGAAGAAGATGTTGCCGCACAAGGAACCGGGGCTGCACTACAAATTGTTCTGGCCGATTGAGACGCTGACGCGGGTGGAGGCGCGGCGGGTACGGGTGGTGGAGATTGGGTTCCGTTCGACGAATACGTTCACGGAGGAGTTTGAGCCGGCGGCGTATGAATGGAATGTGCAGCACCGGTCGGGGCGGTTTCAACGGCGGCCGGAAGAGTCGTTGATGTTGTCGGGCGATCAGAATATGACGGAACTGACGGCGGTGGTGCATTACCGGTTGGCGAAGCCGGAAGACTTTTTGTTCCGGCATTTGGATGGGGAGGCGGTGGTGAGGACGGCGTCGGAGAGCGTGCTGCAGGGGGTGATTGCGTCGTCGCCATTGGATGAGGCGTTGACGGTGAAGCGGCGGGCAATTGAGGAGCGGGCGAAGAAGGAGTTGCAGGAGCGGTTGCGGCGGTATGAGACGGGGGTGGAGGTGTTGCAGGTGAAGCTGCTGGATGTGCATCCGTCGGTGGAAGTGGTGGATGCGTTCCGGGATGTGTCGGGGGCGTATGAGGAGAAGAACCGGCTGATCAATGAGGCCGAGGGGTATCGCAACGAACAGGTGGCGCTGGCGCGGGGGCGGGCGGCGGCGAGTTTGCGGACGGCGCAGGGGTATTCGGCAAGCCGCAAGGCGCGGGCGGCGGGGGATGCGAGCCGGTTTACTCAATTTGAGTCGGCGTTCCGGGCTTCGCCGGGGACGACGGAGACGCGATTGTACTTAGAAACGATGGAACAGATCTTACCGGGCAAGAGGAAGATGATTGTGGATTCGACGAAGGGGCGGCGGCATTTGATGCTGCTGGAGGATGGCGCGGAGTTGCGTGCGCCGGCGGTGGGCGCGGGGAATGCACCGGTGCCGATTACGCTTGAGGAGGAGGAAAAGCCATGATTGCCGAACGGCACCAGAAGTATGTTCCGGCGGCGGGCTTTGTGCTCGGACTGTTGTTGGTGTGGCAGACGTTCTATGCGGTGCGGGAGACGGAGTTTGTGTTGGTGACGCAGTTCGGGAAGCCGATGTACACGGTGACGAGCGCGGGGCTTCATGCGAAGTGGTTTTTCCAGAATGCGACGTTTTTCGATCAGCGGCTGCGGGTGTATAACCCGAGGCCGAGCGAGTTTCTGACACGGGATAAGAAGAACTTAGTGATTGAGAGCTATGTGGCGTGGCGGATTGAGAATCCGCAGCGGTTTGTGGAGACGGTGGGCGATCCGGTGGCGGCCGAGATGCGGCTGCACGACATTGTGTGGAGCGGGTTGAGCGCGGCGCTGGGGACGCATGACCTGGAGGCGATCATTTCGCCGAGCGCGGAGGCGGTGAAGGCGGGGGCGATGCTGGATGCGCTGGCGTCGACGACGGGGCGGAGCGCGCTGGCCGAGTATGGGATTCGCGTGGTGGATGTGCGGATCAAGCGGCTGAACCTGCCGGAACAGAACAAGCAGAGCGTGTATGCGCGCATGCGGGCCGAGCGGGAGAGGATTGCGCGGCAGTACAGGGCCGAGGGCGAGGAGCAGGCGTTGAGCATTCGCGCCGATGCGGACCGGCAGCGGGACGAGATTGTATCGGCGGCCTACAAGGAAGCGGAGAAGACGAAGGGTGAGGGCGATGCCGAGGCGACGCGGGTGTATTCGGCGGCGTACTCGAAGAATCCGCGCTTTTATAAGTTGCTGCGGACGTTGGAGAGTTACAAGAAGATTTTCGATGATAAGACGACGGCGATTTTGAGTTCGGATTCGGAGTTACTAAAGATCCTGATGCGGGGAGAGACGGCGCAGTGATGGAGCATTCGCACTCGCATGGCGGCGGGCACTCGCATGGGCATGATCATGGGGGGGAGGGCGCTTCCCTGCCCCTGTTGCATTGGGAATGGCTGGATTTCGGCAAGCTGCGCGGCATGGACAAGCGGCGTTGGTTGGGGGGCGCGGCGCTGTTGTGGGTGCTGAGCGGGTTGTACATCGTGAGCGCGGATCAGCAGGCGGTGGTGACGCGGTTTGGGGCGGTGGTGGAGCCGCGGGTGATGCCGGGGATTCACTATGCGCTGCCGTGGCCTGTGGATTCGGTGACTAAGTTGAAGGTAAGGCAGTTTCAGCGGCGGGTGATTGGAGGGGATGCGCCGGATACGGTGCTGGGACGTTTGCAGCCGCTGGCGTCGCAGTTTTTGACGGGCGATCAGAACATCTTGCACTTACGCGTGGTGACGCAGTATTCGGTGGCTGTTCCGGCGGATTATCTGTTTCGCAGCGCGGATGTGGCGCAGTTGACCGGGGCGGTGGTGGAGAGCGAACTGGCGCGGCGGATCGCACGGCGGACGGTGGATTCGGTGTTGACGACGGAGAAGGCGGCGATTCAGGAGGAGGTGAGGGCGGGGGCGCAGCGGGTGTTGAACGAGTACCGGGCGGGGGTGCAGTTGGCGAGCGTGAACATTGAGAATGCCTCGCCGCCGCCGGAGGCAGCGGATGCGTTTCGCGATGTGGCCAGTGCGCGGGCTGACTCGTCGCGGATTGTGAGCGAGGCGCAGGGGTATGCGAACGATGTGATTCCGAGGGCGCGCGGCGAGGGGCAGCAGTTACTGGAGGCGGCGCAGGGGTATAAGTTGCGGAAGGTGAATGAGGCGCAGGGCGATGCTTCGCGGTTCACACAGGTGGCGGTGGAGTATGGTCGGGCGGCGGATGTGAACGGGCGGCGGATCTATGCCGAGGCGATGGAGGAGATTCTGCCTCGGATCAAGAAGCTGATCGTGGATAGCCGGGGGAATTTGGATTTGACGATCATCCGGAAGGGCGATGGGCCGACAGCAAAACCGTAAGGCGCAGGCGTTGACGGGTCTGCTGATCGCGGCGATCGCCGTGTTTCTGGTGGCGCGGCAGCGGGGGTTTGCGCCGGGGGATGTGGGGGGCGCGGTGAGCGATGTGGTGTCGAACGCAAGCGGGCCGCCGCTGGAGAAAGCGCCGCCGTCGCCGCAGGACGCGATCTACGGGATGTTGGATGCGGCGCGGGCGGGCGATGTGCGGGCGTACATGGGGTACTTCACGGGGCAGATGACGACGCTGCTGGAACAATCGCTGGCGGAGAACGGCGAGGCAAAGTTTGCGGAGTATTTGAAGCGGACGAATGCGCCGATCAAGGGGATTGCGATTACGGAGCCGGAGCGGTTGACCGGGCGCGAGGTGAAGGCGCGGGTGGAGTATGTGTATGCGGACCGGAATGAGGTGCAGGTGATGTTTGTGGTGGAGGTGAGTGGGGAGTGGAAGATTGCGCGGCTGGAGGAGACCGCGCGGGTGAAGACGCTGGTGCCGTATGGGACGCCGGTGAGGTAGAGTCGGGAGCTGATCGCGCGGGGAGGAATGCATGGAATACCTGGTTGGGGGTGGGCTGGCGGTGGGGGTATTCGTGTTCGCCTGGCTGACGGGGTTTGATCGCGAGCGGGTTTTCTATCCGACGGTGACGGTGGTGGTTGCCAGTTACTACATCCTGTTTGCCGTGATGGGGGGATCGAGGGCGGCGCTGGTGAGCGAGTTGTTGGTGGCAGGTGCGTTTGTCGTAGCGGCGGTGATGGGATTCAGACAGAACTTGTGGTGGGCGGCGGCGGGGCTGGTGGGGCATGGGGTGTTCGATGTCTTCCATCACCTTTTGATTGAGAACGGGGGGGTGCCGTCGTACTGGCCTGGGTTCTGCATGTCGTATGACGTTGGCGCTGGGGTTCTGCTGGCATTGCTGCTGTGGCGGCGGCCGGGATTTGCGGGCTTTCAGGAGGCCGGGCTTGCCGGGGGCGTGGGCGCGCGATAGACTCCTTGCCCATGCGCGCGTTGATTGCTGGGTTTGTGGCGACGGTGGTGTGTGCTTGGGGGCAGGCGCCGGTTAAGGGGGATTTGGAGGGCGAGGCGGCGAAACTGCGGGCTCTGGTGGGGGCGACGCCGCGGTTGGCGTTAACGAAGACGGTGGTGAAGGTGAAGGCGCCGGGGGCGGGTTGGGAGATGGGGTTTCCGTCGGCGGTGGCGATGGGTGGGGACGGATTGTTGTATGTGCTGCAGCGGGGGGAGAAGGCCGATCCGGTGCTGGTGGTAGATGGTGCGGGGCGCATCGTGCGGTCATGGGGGAAGGGGATGTTTGCGATTGCGCATAGCATTCGCGTGGATGCGGCGGGGCATGTGTGGACGGTGGATGCGGCGAGTTCGCGAGTGATGAAGTTCACGGCGAGGGGCGAGAAGCTGCTGGAGATTGCGGTGGGCGGGCAGCCGGCGGGCAAGAGCGGGTTCAACGGGACGACGGATGTGGCGTTTGGCGAGGGCGGGCGGGTGTTTGTGAGCGATGGTTATGGGAATGCGCGCGTGGTGGAGTTTACGAGCGCGGGGAAGCGGGTGAGGGAGTGGGGGCGCGCGGGTGCGGGCGATGGGGAGTTTCATTTGCCGCATGGGACTGCGGTGGATGCGCGGGGGCTGGTGTATGTGGCCGACCGGGAGAACGGGCGCGTGCAGCGGTTCACGATGGAGGGGCGGCATGTGGGGACGTGGGAGATGCATGGGAAGGTGTTTTCGATTGCGGCGGCGCGGGATGGCATTTGGGTGGGCGTGCAGCACTTCAACGAGCCGAATGGCGCGCCGGGGTGGTTCTTGCGGTTGGATCGGGAGTCAGGGAAGGTGTTGGGGATGGTGGAGTCGTATCAAGGGCAGCATGTGTTGAACCTGACGGCGGAGGGGGAGTTGCTGGCGGGGGCGCGGCCGGACGTGGTGTTGTGGTTCCGGCGTGGGGGGCGGTAAGGTGCGGTGCGGTAGAGCGGGTTACACTGGATCACTATGACGAACCGGCGAACCTTTTTGGCGGCAGCGATGGCGGCACCAGCGGTGCTGCGTGGGGCGACGACCCGCTCATGGGCGGAGATCGAAAAGATCATGGCGAGCGGGAATGTGAAGGGGCGGATTGCGAAGGACGAGGTGCCGACGCCGGCGCTGATGCTGGACCTCGATTTGTTCGAGGCAAACGTGAAGAAGATGGTGGCGCATGCGAAGGCGAACAACCGCGCGTTGCGGCCGCATGGGAAGACGCACAAGTGTCCGGAGATTGCGAAGTACATCGTGAAGCAGGGTGCGCTGGGGGCGTGCGCGGCGAAGTTGAGCGAGGCCGAGGTGTTCGCGGCGCATGGCGTGCGCGGGCTGCTGGTGACGACGGCGGTGGTGGGCAAGCATAAGATTGAGCGGGCGGTGCGGTTGGCGGGTGTGGCGCCCGATACGATTTTCTGCGTGGACAATGCGCAGAATGCGCAGGACCTGAACGACGCGGCGGGGGCGGCGAAGCGGAAGCTGTGGGTGGCGATTGATTTGTGTGTGTCGGGGCGGACTGGCATCATGCCGGGGGCTCCGGCGGTGGCGCTAGGCGAGCAGATTGCGAAGTTGGGCAACCTGCGGTTCAAAGGGATTCAGGCGTATGCGGGCGGGGCGTCGCACACGAAGGGATGGGAAAAGCGCAAGGCGGCGTCGATTGCGGCGATGACGCCGGCGATTGAGACGCGGGCGGAGTTGAACAAGCGGGGCGTGGAGACGCCGTGGCTGAGCGGGGGGTCGACGGGGACGTACAACATCGACTCAGGGATTGACGGGATCACGGAGTTGCAGCCGGGCAGCTTCATGTTCATGGATACGGATTACAACCTGATTGGCGGCAAGGAGACGGGCGAGAACTATGCGGACTTTGGCAATGCGCTGACGATTCAGGCGACGGTGGTAAGCCGGCCGACGGATGCGCATGTGATCATCGATTCGGGCTATAAGGCGATGGCGACGGACCGGCCGTTTGTGCCGCTGTTGAAGATGGCGGGCGTCAAGTTTGCGTTCAACGGCGATGAACATGCCAAGGTGACGTCGACGGAGGGCGCCCTGAAGTTGCAGGTGGGCGACCGGGTGGAGGTGATCGCGCCGCACTGCGATCCGACGGTGAATTTGTATGACCGCATTTACTGCACACGGGGCGGGCAGGTGGAGGCGGTTTGGGCGATAGCAGCGCGGGGGATGGCGCAGTAACAGAGGCGCTGCTGGGCGCCGTGCATCGGAGGCGTGATGGCGAAGCGGAACTTGCCGCTGTATGACGTGGACAAAGCGGTTGGGCCGAAGAAGCCCAACTTGGATCAGGATGTGCAGTTGATCCGGCAGTTGTTGATCAAGCTGCAGCAGGGGGGCGATCCATTGACGGCGGGGATTCCGCCGGTGGCGGCGACGGGGCCGTTTGACGCGGCACTGGGGGCGGCGATTTTGCAGTACCAGACGAATGGGGTGAAGCGCGGGTTCCGGATGGTGGCTGATGGGGTGATCGATCCGCTGCCGTCGAGGAGCGGCGGGGTGGGAGATTCGGATGCGACGTTCTCCTCGGGGGCCTTCAGCACGCTGTTCGCGATGGACGTGCGGTTGTTTCGGATTAACAGGCCTGTTTATCTGGCACTGGGCGACCAGTTGAATCTGCCGTGGACGCCCGACCCGTTCAAGATCGGTTCGTAGGTGTGAGGCGGCGCGGCCTGGGCGCTGGTAGGATAGCGGGCGATGATCGGAAGACGGGAATTCGTGGCGGCCTCGGCCGCGGTGGGCTTTGGCGCGGCGCAGACGGGCGGGGAGTGGGATGTCGTCATCTATGGCGCGACGCCGGCGGGGATTGCGGCGGCGTGGGCGGCGGCCGATGACGGCGAGCGGGTGTTGCTGGTGGAGCCGACGGCGCGCATTGGCGGTTTGGTGACGTGCGGGCTGTCGCATACCGATTTCCGGACGTTTGAGGGGATGTCGGGGGCGCACTATGCGTTCACGCGGAGGGTGCTGGCTCATTATGAGAGCGCGTATGGGAAGGACTCGCAGCAGGCGCGCGATTGCTGGCGCGGGACGCAGGCCGAGCCGAAGGTGAACCTGGCGGTGTTTGAGGCGATGCTGGCCGAGCGGCGCGGGGTGCGGGTGGTGACGAGTCATGTGCTGCGCGAGGTGAAGCGCGAGGGGCGGCGGATACGGAAGGTTGTGTTCGAGGTTGGCGGGAAACAGGTAGAGTTCGGCGCGTGGCAGTTCATCGATGCGAGCTATGAGGGCGATTTGCTGGCGGCGGCGGGGGTGCCGTACCGGGTGGGTCGCGAGGGGCGTGCGGAGTATGGGGAGTCGCTTGCGCCTGAGGTGGGGGACAAGCAACTGCAGGCGTACAACTTCCGGTTTGCGGCGACGAAGGTGACGGCGAACCGGGTGGCGGTGGAGAAGCCGGCGGGGTACCGGCGCGAGGAGTTTGAAGGGGTATTGCCGCTGCTGGCCGATGGGCGGATCAAGAGCGTGTTCGGCTATCCGAGCGCGTGCATTTTCAAGGCGCAGATTCCGATGCTGCCGAATGGGAAGTATGACATCAACGATGTGTCGTTGAGCGCGGTGCGGTTGTCGCTGCCGGGGGAGAATTTGGAGTGGCCGGAGGGCGACGAAGCGGCGCGGCGGCGGGTGTTTGAGCGGCATGTGCGGTGGAATGTGGGGCTGCTGTATTTTCTGCAGAACGATGCGGCGGTGCCGGAGCGGTTTCGTGCGGAGTCGCGGGAGTACGGGTGGTGCCGCGATGAGTTTGTGGAGAGCGGGCATTTGCCGCCGCAGTTGTATGTGCGCGAGGCGCGGCGGATGACGGGTTTGCACGTCTACACGGAGCGGGACACGGAGCAGGCGGCGGGGGATGCGCGGGCGAAGTTGCATCGCGATGCGGTGGCGATGGGGGATTACAGCCACAACTGCCATGGGACGTCGCATGAGGGTCCGAAGTTCGGCGGGAAGCATGTGGGGGAGTTTTATAAAGCGGTGATGCCGTACCAGGCGCCGTATGGGACGCTTGTGCCGAAGGAGGTGGAGAACCTGCTGGTAGCGGGGGCGGTGAGTTCGTCGCATGTGGGGTTTTGCGCGCTTCGGCTGGAGCCGATTTGGATGGCGCTGGGTCAGGCGGCGGGCCATGCGGCGGCGCAGGCGCGGCGGGGGCGGGTGGCAGTGCAGAAGGTGGATGTGGCGGCGCTGCAGGAGCGGTTGCACAAGGCGCGGGCGGCGACGATGTATGTGAGCGATGTGGGGCCGGAGCACGGGCTGTTTGCGGCGGTGCAGTGGTGGGGTTTGCAGGGCGGGCTGCACGGGTTGGAGCCTGCGCCGGGGCAACCGGGACAACGGGGTCCGAATATCGAGGGGCAGTATTTCCGGGCGTATCCGGGGCATGCGGTGCAGTTGGAGAAGGAGTTGGATGGGGAGACGGAGCGGCGGTGGCGGGAGTTGGCGCGGGCGGCGGGGGTGAAGGAGATGCCGAAGGCGCGGCGGCGTGGGGAGTGGATTGAGGGGGTTTGGCGGGGGCGGAGGAGCGGCTAAGACCAGACGCGGATTTTTTGCCAGAGGATGGGCCAGGGGTCGCGGGGGTTGCGGCAGAGCCAGATGTACTTGTTGTACTTTGTCTCTTCGTTGGCGACGTTTAGTGAGTTGGTGATTTGGGCTTTGAGTTCGCAGGACTGGAAGTGTTGCTCGACGAATTCGCGGGAGAAGCCGGTGGCGATGAGGGTTTGGGGTTGGCGGGGGTCGTAGCCACGGAGCCAGAAGGAATTGACACGGGACATGACGGGGGGGAGGTTGAGGGCGGGGCCGTAGTGGACGAGGGCTCCGGCTTCTCCGTAGTTGCTGGCGAGGATGCCGGTGGCGGCGCGTTCGGCGGGGGGGAGTGAGTTGTAGACGGCGGCGGTGGCGGCGACGAATTCGGGCCAGCCGACTTCTTCGGCGAGGTCGCCGTGGTAGGACATGACGGTGCGGAACCAGGCGGTGCCGGGGGGGGCGAGGGGGAGTCCGAGGGCGATGGTGGAGAGGATGGCGAAGGCGAGGGCGGTGTATTGCGTGGTGCGAAGCCAGGGACGCCAATCGACGGCGAGGATGGCTCCGGCGGCGAGGAGGGCAGGATAGAGCGGGGCGGTGTAGTAGTCGCGGGCTTGGGAGAGCGTGTAGAGGGCGAGGGAGATGAGGAAACCGTAGGCGATGGGGTGGTAGCGGGCGGATGCGGGGCGGCGGAGGAGGAGCCATAGACCCGCGATCCAGAGGGGCACGGTGAGCAGGTGGGCGGGGACGAAGAATTGCTTGAGCAGGAAGCCGTCGGTGCGGCCGATGCGGATGTCGCGGGCGTGGATGGTGCTTGTGAATTCGAGGGCGAGGAAGTTGTGGTTGATCTGCCAGAGGAGGGTGGGGGCGCAGAGGATAAGGGCGAGGGCGGAGCCGTAGAGGAGGTAGCGATTCCAAAGGAGGCGGCGGGCGGGGGTGAGGAGCAGCCCGGCGGCGAGTCCGGCGATGACGACGACGATGGTGTAGCGAGTGAGAAGGCCGAGTCCGCAGACGAGTCCGGCGGCGAGGAGCCAGCGGGGGTTTTCGGTGTTGAGGAGGCGGAGGACGATCCAGATGAGGAGGACGGACCAGAGGAAGTCGAAGGACATGTATTGGAAGAGATGGCCGGCGATGAGGGAGACGGGCGAGGCGAAGGAGGCGAGGGCGGCGAGGATTTGGGCGCGGGGCGAGGCGTTGAGTTCGCGGGCGATGAGGCCAGTGCAGAACATGACGCCGCATTGGGCCAGAGCGGTGAGGGTGCGGATGGCGGTGGTGGAGTCGCCGAGGAGGGTGAGGGCGATGCGGGCTAGGAAGGGGGTGAGGGGCGGGTAG
>JAFLBB010000158.1 GCA_017304135.1 Acidobacteriota bacterium
TCAGCGCTTCCAGGTAGCCAAATAAATCCCCCTGCTCCACCTCCAACCCCTGCTCCCGGCACAACGCCACCAACTCCCGCGACGCCTCAATCCCCCGCCCCGCAATCCCCGCCTCCCGCAGCAACCCAAGAAACTCCCCACGCCCGCACCCAAGGTCCAACACCTCTCCCGCCGCCCCCCGGAACCGCTCCACATACTGCCGCTGGTTCTCCCGCACATACTCCGCCGACCCGCGAAACCGCTCCGCAAACTTCAACCAGTCCATCTCCGGCGAGTCATATCCCACCGCCGGCCCCACGGTTCCCGCCGCCGGCGCCGCCACACTCCCTGCCACGCCGCCACCTGCCGCCGCGCGCTGCCTCACCACCCGCAGCTCATGATGGATCAGCGCCTCATACTCCCCACGAATCCGCGCCAAATCCTCCCACAGCTTCTTCTGCACATCCGCCGTCGCCCGCTCCAACGCACCCACGAAATCCCGGTGCTGCCCCGCCACCTGCTGCCGGAAACTCTCCTCCGCCAGCGTCACCCGGTGCTGAAACGCATGCTGCAAATCAGACGTCGCCCGTGTGAACTGCGCCTCGTTCACCACCAGCTTGTGCTCCCACTCTGCACGCCACGCCTGCCAGTGCGCATGCAGATCCGCCACCTGCTCCACCTGCGGCTTCAACGCTTCAATTCGCTCCCCCGCCACCGCCGCCAACCGCACCATCGTCCGGTTCGATTCATCCAGCGCCTCAATCGTCGCATTCAGCGCCCGGATCGTCTCCCGGTTGAAATCCACCTGGTCCCGCACAAACCACTGCAGGCCCCGCGCCACGTTCCGCTTCACCCCCTGAATCAGCGTGTTCACCACGCCCCCCGGCCGCGGATTCACACTCCCGATCGCCGCCACCTTCGCCTGCGCCGCATCCCGCGCATGAAGCAACGGCATCAGGTCCGGCAGCAGCAAATCAATCGCCCCGCCCGTCGACGCCGCATGCCGCGCCTTCACCCGCTCCCGGATCTCCGACACCATCTGCGCCAGCTCCGCCAGCTTCGGATCCTGCGCCGCTCCTGCTTCAGCCACGCTTGCCGCCCCGCGATCGCCGCCCCGCCGCATCCGCTTCCCGCGAATAGCTCACCGAGATCTTCGAATACACCCCGCCCCTCGGCGTAAATTCGCCCATCACGCTCGCCCAAACCGGCTCGCACGCCCGCACCACATCCTGCAAAATCCGGTTGGTCGCGTTCTCCTGAAAAATCCCCAGGTTGCGATAAGCCAGCAAATACATCTTGTAGCTCTTCAGCTCCAGGCACTTCTCATCCGGCATGTAGTGCAGCGTCACCGTCCCATGATCCGGCAAACCCGTCTTCGGACACACGCTCGTAAACTCCGGGCTCGCAATCTCAATCTCATACCCGGCAAACTGGTTCGGCCAGCACTCGATCTCCGGCAGCGCCGCATCCAGCCCGCTAGCCGCATGCTCATCCGTGTAACCGAGGGAACTCACCCCAGCCAAAGCCTTCCCGCCGCTCGCCTTCCCCGCCGCCGCCCGCCGCTTACTCATGGCACAAACTCCTCGCCAGCAGATCCAGGAACAACCCCACATCCGTCACCACACCCACCGCCTGTCCCGTCCCGCGGTCGCTCACCTTCGTCGCCACCGCCGGATTGATGTCCACGCACACAATCTTCACCCAGCTCGGCAGCATGTTCCCCGTCGCGATCGAATGCAGCATCGACCCGCAGCACAACACCAGCCCCGCGCCCTTCAAATTCTCCGCATACGCATCCTGCGCCGTGTTCATATCCGTGATCGTGTCCGGCAGCGGACCGTCATCGCGCAACGACCCCGCCAGCACAAAAGGAACCTTCGCCTTCACCGCCTCGTACATCACTCCCGACCTCAACCGTCCCGTCTCCACCGCCTTCGCAATCCCGCCCGCATGATAGATCGCGTTGATCGCCCGCATGTGGTTGCGGTGCCCGTGCTCTTCCTGCCGCCCGTCGGTCTGCCGCACACCCAGCGACGTGCCCAGCAGCGCCGCTTCAATGTCATGCACCCCCAGCGCGTTCCCCGCCAGCAGCGCGTTCACATAGCCGCCGCGGATCAACTCCGACAGCGCCTTCACCCCGCCCGTGTGCACCACCACCGGACCAGCCACCACCACCACCTTCAGCCCCGCCTCCCGCGTCGCGCGAATCAGCCCAGCCGTCTGCCGCACCGCCGTCTCCACCTGCCGCTCCGACGAAATCCCGTTCGACATAAACGAAAACGAGTGCCGGTCGCGCTCCTTTGACTCCGGCAACACGCGGATGCCCCGCATCCCCGTCACCACCATGTCACCGGCCTTCAGATCCCGCAGCCGCCGGCACACCGCCGCCCCGCCGCTGATCACAACCATCGCGTCCATCCGCTGGTTGCCCACGTCCATCCACTCGCCCGCGTAGCGCACCTGCGTCTTGTGGTTCGTCGTCGAATAGAAATCCAGCGGCGCGCAACAGTCGCGCTCCACACGCTCCAGCGCCACATCATCGTGATCCACCGGCGTGCAGCCAAACCCCAGCAGCTGCGCCACCATCCGGTCCAGATCCTCACGCCTCGGCGCTTCGATCCGCATCCGCAGACGCGACGGGTCCGAATTCGTCCGGCCAATATGAAAATCTTCCACCTCGAAGCGGCCGTTAAACTCGACCACCGTGTCGAAGATCCGTTCCATGATGTGCGAGTCGATCAGATGCCCCGAGGCTTCCACCGTCTCACTGTGTTGGGAATTCTGCGTGTGCGATGACGACATACTGCGTAGCGTCCATTCTACCGCGCCCCCCGCGCCCGCCTCCCCTCACTCCCCCTTGTGCGTCGTCACCCACCACAGCACCCCAAACGGGTCCTGCACCCCGCCCGTCCGCCCATACTCTTGGTCCGACATCGCCATCACCTCTTTGGCCCCCGCCGCCATCGCGCTCGCAAACACCGCATCGGCATCCGGAACATACAAGAAGAGGGACACCCCCGGCGTCCCGTTCTGCTGCACGCTCTTGATGAACCCGTATTCCGGCTTGTAGTCCGAAATCATGATCATCGCCTCGCCAATCCGCATCTGCGCATGCCGGATCTTGCCGTCATCGGTCATTTGGCAATACGTCTCCACCGCCCCAAACGCCGTGCCGTAAAACTCCATCGCCGCCGCAGCGCCCTCAATCGTCAAGTATGGAGTCACGTCCGTGAACCCAGTCGCTTTGTAACTCATGCCCCTATTCTGCCCCATCCCCGCTCCGCCAGTCTTGGTACGCACTGGGATCGTCGCGCAACACACCTACCTGATCGGGCATCTGGCGTAAGGCAAGTCAGTTGGGTTAGCCACCAGAGTGATCTTAAGATTGCAGTCAGCATATTGACTGCACTTCAGCAGCCTGGGCTGCTTGAATGCTCGTGTAGGTGAGGCTAGGGCCGGTAAGCACCCGGCGGCACGGAGCCAAAGTCGAATCTACCAGAGCTATCAGTGGTGACGACACGCACGATCTTCTGAGGCTCGTGCTGGTATCTGCGGAGTTCAACCCGCGAATGTGCAAAGGGATCCCCAGATTCATCGCGTACAACTCCATTGACAAGGCGTGCTGTTTGAAGATGCAGGTTCGTAACTGTTTCCTCGGATAGGCAAGGATCCGACGAATTCACCGAGCGTCCAGTTTCGACCAATTGAGCAGAAAGCACGACTAAGCAGCAAAGCACCAACGTTGGCGGCGGAAACAGCCCCCTCTGCAGTAGCGCTGACCCATAGATCATCGATTCGATCTCCTACCTGTGGATCCTCCGTGCGTCCTCCACGACATGCTGAGCTGCCAGCGGTACTCCCCATCGTCCGGTTCCGAGCATCGCACACCCCATGCCGGTTGCTTCCCTCAGCATCGCACACTCGCAGCGCCCTCCCACCCGCACGCTACAATAACCTCGCTATGGCCAAACGCATCCTCATCGTCACCGGCGACGGCGGCGAATCCTACGAAACCTGGTACGCCATCCACCGCATGCTCGAAGAAGGCCACGAAGCCATCCTCGCCGCCCCTTCGAAACGCCGCCTCCACCTCGTCATCCACGACTTCGAACCCGGCTGGGATACCTACATCGAACGCCAGCCCGGCTACGGCGCCACCGCCGACCTCGCCCTCGCCGACGCCCGCCCCGACGACTTCGACGCCGTCCTCCTAATCGGAGGCCGCGCGCCGGAATACCTCCGCCACCGCGACGACCTCATCACCCTCGTCCGCACCATGGCCACTACCGGCAAATGGGTCTTCGCCATCTGCCATGGCATCCAGGTCCTCGTCACCGCCGATCTCGTCGCCAAGCGCACCGTCACCTGCTACGAACACGTCAAGAGCGAAGTCACCCGCGCCGGAGGCGAATGGAGCCCCCGCCAGGCCGTCCGCGATGGCCGCCTCATCACCGCCCAAACCTGGGAATCCCACCCCGAGTTCTACCGCGCCGTCATGGCCGCGCTCCGCGAATCGTAGCCGCGCCAGGCCATCGCCCTGCACGGCCGCCCCCCGCTCAGCCGCCGCCCTCGGCAGCCGCCCTCAGCCGCCGCCCCGCTCCACCCGCAGAATCGCCGCAATCAGCCCCGGAATCGTATACGGCGACGCCTCGGCCGCCACCTCCACCCCGTGCTTGCGCAACACCTCGCTCGTCACCGGACCAATCGACGCCACATTCACCCCCGCCAACATCTCCCGGTCCACCATCGTCAGCAAATTCTTCACCGTCGACGCCGCCGTAAACGTCACCCAGTCCACCCGCTTCCCAAACACCTCCGCCGCCCGCCCCGCCGCGTCTTCCGGTACAGCATTCCTGTACGCCGCCACCACATCCACCGTCGCCCCCCGCCTCCGCAACGTCTCCGGCAACACCTCCCGTGCCACCTCCGCCCTCGGAATCAACACCCGCTGCCCCGCCATCTCATACTTCTCAAACGCCGCCAGCAGACTCTCCGCCACATACTCCTCAGGCAGCAAGTCCACCTTCCAGTGCAGCGCCTCCACAGCCTCCCGCGTCTTCTCCCCAATCACCGCAATGCGCCCCCGGAACGCCCGCACATCATGCCGCGACGCATCCAACCGCTCCATGAAATACCGCACCCCGTTCACTGAGGTGAACACCAGCCAGTCATACGTCCCCAACCGCTCAATCGCCGTATCCAACGCCGCCCACGACATCGGCGGCCGGATCGCAATCGTCGGCAACTCCACCGCCTCCGCCCCCAATGCCCGCAGCACAGCCACCGTCTCCCCCGCCTGCTCCTCAGCCCGCGTCAACACAATCCGCCGCCCAAACAGCGGCAGCCGCTCATACCAGTTCAACCTCTCCGAAAGCGACACCACATCCCCCACGATGATCGTCGCCGGAGGCTTCAACCCCGCCGCCTCCACCTTCCCCGCAATGTCCCCAAGCGTCCCCCGCACACTCGCCTGCTCCGGCCTCGTCCCCCACCGCACCGCAATCGCCGGAGTCTCCGCCGCCCGCCCCGCCTCCAGCAACCGCCGCGCAATCTCCCCCATCGTGCTCAGCCCCATGTACACCACCAGCGTCTCCGACGCCGCCACCGCCGCCCAGTTGATCCGCTCCGGATCATGCCCCGTCACAAACGTCACCGCCGAATTGTGATCGCGATGCGTCAGCGGCACCCCGCAATACGCCCCAATCCCCAGCGACGCCGTCACCCCCGGAATCACCTCAAACGGAATCCCCGCTTCGGCCAGCGCCTCGGCCTCCTCTCCCCCACGCCCAAACAGATACGGATCGCCGCCCTTCAACCGCGCCACCCTCAGCCCCTGCTTCGCTTTTCGGATCAATAGATCCGAAATCTCCGCCTGCGTCACCGCATGGTCGGCCCGCTTCTTCCCCACATAGATCCGCTCCGCCCGCGCCGCCAGCTTCACCAGCGCCGCACTCGCCAGGTGGTCATACAGCACGCACTGCGCCCGCTCCAGCGCCGCACGCCCCCGCACCGTAATCAGATCCGGATCCCCCGGACCCGCCCCAATCAGCGATACCAGTCCCGGCGCCGCGTCGCTCACGCCCCGTACACCGCCTCTAAAATATCGTCCGCACCCGCCGCCAATAGCTCATCCGCCGCCGCTTGCCCCAATGCCGCCGCCTCACTCACCGCCCCACTGATCAGGCACACCAGCGGCACGCTCTTCCCTTCCGGCGCCACCACCACCGCCCGCAAATCCAACCTGTCCCCCGTCACCACCGCATGCGCCCCAATCGGCACCTGGCATCCGCCTCCCAGCGCCGCCAAAACCGCCCGCTCCGCCGTCACCGCTGCCCGTGTCGCGGCGTCTTCCAACGCCCGGCACGCCTGAACCGCCGCCGACTCCGCGCCTCCCCCCACTCGCGCCTCAATCGCCAGCGCCCCTTGCCCCACCGCCGGACACATCACCTCCACCGGCAACAGCTCCGCAATCCGCTCCGCCCATCCCAATCTCTTCAACCCCGCCGCCGCCAGCAGAATCGCGTCATACTGCCCCTCATCCAACTTCCGCAGCCGCGTATCCAGATTCCCCCGCACCGACTCAATCACCACATCCGGCCGCGCCTGCCGCAACTGCGCCGTCCGCCGCAGCGAACTCGTCCCCACCTTCGCGCCCTTCTTCAACCCCTCCATCGTGCTCCCGATCATCGCGTCCCGCGCGTCTTCCCTCACCGGCGTCGCCGCCAGCGCCAGCCCCTCCGGCAACTCAGTCGGCATGTCCTTCAACGAATGCACCGCAATGTCGATCTCTTCCGCTAGCAAAGCCTCTTCCAGCTCTTTCGTGAACAGCCCTTTGGTCCCCACCTGCGACAGCGGCACACCTGTGATCTTGTCCCCCGTCGTCTTGATCACCGTGATCGTCGTCGCAAACCCGCGCTTCTCCAGCTCCCCAGCCACCCACCGCGACTGCCACAACGCCAACTGCGATCCGCGCGACCCAATCCTGATATGCGTCATTTCGTTCCGTTCTCGTCCAACTTAAAAGCTCGCCGCAGCGCCTCCAACCCGTCCGCCCCCTCCGGCGACGCCGCCAGCCGCCGCAACTCCGAAATCGGACCATGCGCTACTTTATTCAAAATCCCCCGCGTCAGCAGCTCCACCACATCCCGCTGCTCCGGCGTCAGCGTCGCCAGCTTCCCTCTCATCCTCTCCATCTCCGCCAGCCGCGTCGCTTCCAACTGATGCTGCAGGCTCACAATCAACGGCGCCGCCCCGCGCTGCTGCAGCCGCTGCATCATCCGCGCCACTTCCTCGGCGATGATCCGCTCGGCCTCTTCCGCCTCCGCCTGCCTCACCCGGATGTTCGACGCCACCACCTTCTGCATATCGTCGATGTCGTACAGAAACACGCCGTCGAGCGAATTCACCGTGGGCTCAATGTTGCGCGGCACCGCGATGTCGATCAAAAACATCGGCCGCCCCTTCCGCGCGTGCACCACCGGCTTCATGCTCTCCTGCGTCACAATGAAATGCGGCGCCCCCGACGACGTCAACACCACGTCGCTCCCAGCCAAAGCCGAATGAAAACTCTCATACGGCACCGTCCGCGCGTTGAAAATCTCCGCCATCGCCCGCGCCCGCTCCGCCGAACGGTTCGTCACCGTAATGTCGCTCGCCCCCGCCCGCGCCAGGTGCCGCGCCGCCAACTCGCTCATCTTCCCCGCCCCCACCAGCAGCACCTTCCGCCCTTCCAGCGAACCGAAAATCTGCCGCGCCAGCTCCACCGCCGCGTACGACACGCTCACCGCGCTCTGCCCGATCTCGGTCTCCGTCCGCACCCGCTTGGCCACCCGGAACGCCGACGTCACAATCGACTCCAGCGTCGTACTCAGCGTCCCCGCCGTCCGCGCCGTCTCATACGCCGACTTCAACTGCCCCAATATCTGCGGCTCGCCCACCACCATCGAGTCCAACGAAGACGCCACCCGGAACAGATGTCTCACCGCCTCGGTCCCCGTGAAGTGGTACAGATACTGCTTCAGCCACTCCCGCTCCACCTGGTGATATTCAGATAAAAAACTCTCAATTTGCGCTCGCGCGTCGCAGGAGTCGTCCGTCGTCGCCGTGATCTCCACCCGGTTGCACGTCGACAACACCATCGTCTCCAGCAGCCCCTCCGCGTTCCGCAGTCCCGCCATCGCCTCCGCCAGCCGTTCCTGCGCGAAGGCAAGCCTCTCCCTCACTTCAACGGGGGCCGTTGTATGGTTCAGTCCTGTGACGTGAAAATTCATCGGCTACGACGGCTTCAAAAACACCTTCGCCGCCCATGTGAGCGCCGAGCACCCCAAGATCATCAGCGCCATCACCGCCGCCTTCCGTCCCCGCCATCCCGCTGAAGTCCGCAGGAATACCATCAACAGGCACAGCGCCCACGTCGCCAGCGAAATCACAATCCGCGGCTGCATGATCCAATCCTGCTGCCCCTCCCGCTGCGCCCAGCTGATGCCCAGAATCGTTGCCACCGTGATCAGCGTGAACCCCGCCCCCATCGCTCGCGTGATGATCCCATCCAACGTCGAAAGCGGCGGCAGCCTCCGGAACAGCTTCGACGTGATCTTCTGCTTCAACCGCCTCTCTTCGATCAGGTAGAACACACTCGCCAGCGCCGTCACCAGCAGCGCCGCATACCCCAACATCACCAGCACCACATGCGCCAGCAACACCGCCCCCCGCACGCTCGTCGACGGCCACTCCACAACCGGCGATTCCATCCCCCCCAGCATCGCCATCAGAAACACCAGCGGGAACAGAAACACACCCAGTGAGCGGAACTCATACTTCCAATTCAGAAACAGAAAACTCGTCGCCAGCAGAAACGCGCACAACCCAATCGATTCAAAGAAGTTATCTACGGGAAAGCGGCCCTTGTGCACCCACCGCTCCACAATCGACACCCCATGCACCGTCGCCCCCATCAGGAACGCCGTGAACGCTGGCGCAAAGAACCTCTCTTCGCGCCGCAGGATCGTTAAGATCGCGTGCAGCAGGCCCAGCGAATACAGGACCGCCGCTGCGCGCAGCCACAATACGCTCATCTCCTGCATGGTTTCTTGATGACCCTAGTATAACTTGCGCCCCGCCCCACCCCCGCCGCTCACCGCCCCGCCTCGCAACCCATCCGTCTCACCGGCGTCCGGTTCCGCTCATACCTCTTCTCCCCTTGTTCGTACTCCGCGCATTGCCGCATGCAATACACTCCCCCCTCAAACCGGTAATCGCACCGCACATGCAACGTCACCGAACTCTTCGTCCACACCCGCACCTCGGGCATCCCCTCCGCCTTCGGCTCCACCACCACCCGCCACCCTTGCGTCTCAAATTCCACCCGCTTCCCCGTCCGGCGGTCTTGCACCGTGATGTCCAGCATCGGCCCACCCGATCCTCCCAACGCCCGCCGCTCCGGATCATCCGGAATCCGCGCCGTCACGCGGTACTGGCCCACCACGGCGACACCGGGAAAACGCTCGATCTTCTGCGCCCTCGGTTCCCCCACCTGCCCCCACATCGCAGCCGTCATGGCCACAAATGCCCACACCCTCATCTCCCACCCCCTGCCTTATACACCGTCGTCCACCCCGCACCCATCCAATCCAACCACCGCCCTCGCCATCCCGCTTGTTTCACCCTCACCGTGCGCACCGTCGAACGCCCAAACCGCATCCGCCCCGCCGTTCCGCTCAACTCCAGTTGATTTTCCGTCACCCGTCCCACTGCCCCGCGAAACACCCGCTGGTCTTCGCGTTTCACCTCAACTCGGCTCCCCACCTCCAACCGCCGCACCGCTCCCCAATCCTGGGCCCATCCCAGGTATGCGCAGATCACGAGCAACATGGCGATCCGCCCCTTCATCACGCCGCCAGTCTATCAGGCAGGTTACGCTCAGCGCGGCTTCTGTACCGTAATCACCACCGGGTCGCTCTGCGTCGCCGTCGCCAGGCTCCTCACCTGCGCCACGTAGATCCCCGGCAGCAGCGTGTCCGGAATCTGCGCCGTCATCTGCCCGTTTGAGGCTTCCAGCAGCGGCAGCGGAATGTCGCTCAGCGTCACGCACGATCCGCCCAACACCGTCGGCATCGGCAACTGATCGGCCGCCGCCGGCGCCGCCAGGTTCGCACCCGTCACCGTGATGAAGGCGCCCGGCGAAAATGCCGCCGTCCCCGTGTTCGCGTTCACGATTCCCCGCGATCCGCCCGTGATCGATGGCCTCGGCGCCGCCCCATCTCTCGCCAGCGAAATCACGCTCAACCCCGACACGCTCACCTGGTAGGCATTCCCCTGGCTGTCCACCGCCAGTTGCCGCGCCGGCACCGCAACCCGCTGCGTTCCCAAAATCGTAAACGGCGGATTCTCCGGCGCCACCGCTGCCAGCGTCTCCGCCCCCGTCCGCACATTCACAAGCTCCAGCGTCGGCCGCGCATCGTCACGCGTTACCACCGTCAGGTTCTGCCTCACCGGCAGCGTCAACCGCAAAAACGTGTCCTTGTCCACCGCATAGAGGCTCGCCAC
>JAFLBB010000159.1 GCA_017304135.1 Acidobacteriota bacterium
CCAACCCCAAGGACGGCATGTTCCGTTTGAGTTTCATGCTCAAGCGCGATGACGGGCAATGAGCCCGCAGCCCACGCCTCCGCAACCGGACCCCGCCTTTCGTCATGAGCTGGTCCTCACCGGTCCGCCCCTCCACCTGCGTCTTCCCGATGTCTGCGCCAATTGCGGCGCGCACGCCGCTACGCCGCTCTACTGGGAAAAGGTTGTTCTGGTCACCGACTCCGAAGGCAGCGCCAGCCGCGTGGTGGAAGGCATGCGCGCACCGTTTTGTCCGCACTGCCGGGCCGCGCACGAGCGCGAGGTGAAGCGCATCAGCCCGCTCCTGAGCCTGCTGCAGTGCTTCCGCTCTGAGGTCATGATCGGCGCGGTGCTCACCGGCGGCGCGGCTCTCTTCTTCGGCTGGAAACTGCTGCCTGACCTCAACGACGATCTATGGTCCGTGGCTGCCTGGGTGGCCTTAGTGGCCTTCTTCGGCCTCATCGCGCTGGGCTGTGTGTCGGCTGCCTGGCGTGCCACGCGTTGGCGCACCGTCCCCGCCCTCACCAGCATCACCTCGTCGTTGCAGTGGCGCGCCGAAACCGCCGGCCTGTTCGAAGGCGACCGCTACCGCTACACGATCCGCCACCCCGCGTTCTACGACGCCCTGCTCGCCTTGAATCAGGACAAGGTCTGGAAGCCCACGGGAGCCCGCGCGCGCCGCGCCGCTGGTTGGCGCAAGGCCCTCTACATCGTCCTCGGCGTTGCCGCCGTGCTGGTGCTGTTCTGGGAGTATTTCGGCGAGTTCCTGCGCCGCGAATGGTAGTGCCGCGCCGCGCCGGATATGATAGTGTAAATACGTACACTACCATGCGCTCGATCGTGCATTGGGATGCCGACCACTTCTTCGCCGCCGTCGAGCAGGCCGCCGACCAGCGTCTGCGCAACCGTCCCGTTGCCGTAGGCGGCGCCGCGCGCGGCGTCGTCCTGTCGGTGTCCCACCAGGCCCGCCGCTATGGCCTGCGTCCGGGAATGACCACCACGCGCGCCCGCCGCCTCTGTTCAGGGCTGGTTGTGGTGCCGGCGCACTTCGAGCTCTACGAGCAGTTCTCGCGCAACATCCTCGGCCTGTGCGAAGAGCGCACGCCGCTGGTGGAGCCGGTGTCGGTGGGGGCAGCCTATCTCGACCTCACCGGAACGCGCGCCGTGAACCGGGCCGGTCCCGAGGAACTCGTGCGCGAGTTGCGGCGCACCGTCGGCGGGTGGCTGCGCGTGTCCCTCTCGGCGGGCATTGCCACCAACAAGACCGTGGCGCGCATCGCGGCCCGTGTACGCAAGCCCGCGGCGCAGGTGGTGGTGGCGGGCGGCCACGAGGCCGCGTTTCTCGCCCCGCTGCCCGTGCGCTGGCTGCCCGGCGTCGGATCGGCCACGGCCTCCACGCTCGAACTGGCGGGCATCCGCCGCATCGGCGAACTGGCCCATGCCGCGCTCGATGAGTTGGGCCTCGTGCTGGGGGCCGATGCGCTCGGCCTGGCCCGCCGCGCCCAAGGCGTGGATGAGGAACCCGTGCGCCGCCAGGGCGCCTCCGAGCCGGAGTGGAAAGAGACGACGCAGTTTCCCGGCGAAGAATGGGAACGCGCTCGCGTGGTGGCGGCGCTGCGGGCGCTGCTCGAAAAGCTGATGGCCCGGCTGCGCGCCGCGGGCTGGCAGGCGCGGCGGCTCAGCTTGCGGCTGCGCTACACCGATCACGACGAGGCCGAGCGTTCGGTAACGCTGCCTGAGCCCGCGGCCGTGGAGACGGCCTTCTTCCCCCATCTCGACGCCCTGCTCGATGGCGCCTGGAAGCGCCGCGTACGCCTGCGCGCGGTCGAGTGGCGGGCGGCGCGGCTCTACCGTCCGGTGGGTCAGTTGGAGTTGTTCGACACGCCCGGAGGAGCCAACCTCGGCCTCGGAGGCCAGTCCGCGGCGCGCCTGGCTGCGGCGCTCGACCGCATTCGCGGCGCCTACGGTGAGCACGCCATCTGGCGCGGGGCCTCCGCCCCTCTTTCCGCCGGAACCTCCCGCCCGCCAACCACGGCTACTTGATGCCGATGCACATCGAATCCGGGCCCACAAGATGCTCCACGCGCGTTTCGCGAAACCCCGCCTCGCGCATCCAGCCCTGGCAATCGGCCCCGCTATAGTCAAAGCCGCCCGGAGTTTCGATGAGCATGTTCAAGCTCATGAGCAATCCGAAGGCGTTCTTGGAGCGGTCGTCGTCGATGAGCGCTTCGTACACAATCAGCGCGCCGCCCGAGGGCAGCGCCTCATAGGCCTTGGCGATGAGCATGCGCTTGGTCTCCAGGTCCCAATCGTGGAGGATGTGGCCCATCGTGATCACGTCGGCCTTCGGCAACGGATCGGTGAAGAAACTGCCGGGCGCGAACGAAACGCGCGCGCTGAGCCCGTTCTCCTCCACGTAGTCTTCAAAGATCGGGCCCACCTCGGCCAGATCGTAGCCGCTGCCCTGGATGTGCGCATTGGCCTTGGCGATCTGCACGATGAGATCGCCCTGCGCCGTGCCCACATCGGCCACGGTGCTGTAGGACGCAAAGGGGAACCGCGCCGCAATGGCCATGTTCGCCGGACGGCTGATGCCCGACATCGCCTTGAGGAACTCCTTCAGCCGGATCGGATCGGCATAGAGGGCCTCAAAGATCCCCGCCCCGCCGCCTTTGGCTTCGTTCTGCAACTGGCCGGTGCGCAGCGCCTCAGTGAGATTGCCCCAGAAGCGGTAGAGGCGGTGGTTGGCCATCTCCAGAATGCCGCCCAGGTAGGTGGGCTTGTGTTTATCCAGGTAAAGGGCGGTCGCCGGCGTGTTGGAGTAGAGGCCGCCCGTGCGCTCCAGGAAGCCCAGGGCAACCAGTGCATCGAAGAAGTCGCGCGCCGCACGCGGATGAAGCCCCAGCCGCCCGCGCAGCGTCTCCAGATCCTCCGGACGCCGCGCCAGTTCGGTGAACACCTCCATCTCCACGGCGCTCAACAGCGTCTTCGAAGCCCAGAAGGCGAGGCCGGTTTGCAGAATGTGGTCAGGCGTGGGAACGGCGGTGTCGGCAGGCATCATGCGTCTCTCTTTCGGCGAGTGGTTCAGCGAGTGTAGCAGAGAGCGCCCCCCGAACCGCCACGCTCACCCGCGCGACACACACTCACCCGCGCCGTCCGGAAATGTGATTGAATAGGCCGTTCCATGGCTTCACATACCGCTCCGGCCGCCTCCACCACCATGCCCGCGTCCAACGCCCGCAAGTGGGTCATCGTCTTCGCCATCGCCCTCGCCATCCTCGCCTACATCGATCGCGTCTGCATCTCCATGGCCGCACCCCACATCTCGCGCGACCTCGGCCTTACCAAGGTCCAAATGGGCTGGGTCTTCTCGGCCTTCGCCATCGCCTACGCGCTCTTCGAGGTTCCCGGCGGCTGGCTCGGCGACAAAATGGGACCGCGCAAGGTCCTCATGCGCATCGTCGTCTGGTGGAGCGCCTTCACCGCCATCACCGGCGGCGTCGGCAGCTATGTCCAACTCCTCGCCGTCCGCGCCCTCTTCGGCGCGGGCGAAGCCGGCTGTTTCCCCAACCTCACCAAAGCCTTCACCACCTGGCTCCCCAATGAAGAGCGCGTCCGCGCCCAGGGCTTCATGTGGACCTTCGCCCGCTGGGGCGGCGCCTTCACCCCGCCGCTGGTCGCCCTCGTCTTCCAACTCGTCTCCTGGCGCATGAGCTTCGTCCTCTTCGGCCTCCTCGGCATCCTCTGGGCCGTCCCCTTCTACATCTGGTTCCGCGACAACCCGGCTGACCACAAAAGCGTCAACGCCGGCGAACTCGCCCTGCTCAAGGAAGCCGCCGCCAACGCCACCGGCCACGGCGACGTCCCCTGGGCCAAGCTCCTCGGCTCGCGCAGCGTCTGGCTCCTCTGGGTCCAATACTTCTGCCTCAGCTTCCCCTGGTACTTCTTCATCACCTGGCTGCCCACGTACCTGCAAGATGCCAACGGCCGCGGCCTCAACGAAGCCACCGCCTCCACCTACGCCATCTTCCCGCTCCTGTTCGGCGGCTTCGGCTCGCTCCTCTGCGGCCTCGTCTCGGCCCCCATGGCCCGCATGCTCGGCTCCACAGGACGCGCCCGCCGCGCCATCGCCACCCTCGGCTTCGCCGCCGCCGCCGGCTTCCTCGTCCTCTGCATCAACACCGGCAACCCGCTGCTCGCCATGATCTTCATGGGCATGGCCAGCTTCTCCAACGACCTTGTGATGCCCGGCGCCTGGGGCACCTGCATGGACGTCGGCGGCAAGTACGCCGGCTCGCTCTCCGGCTCCATGAACATGATGGGCAACCTCGCCGGCTTCGTCGCCCCGCCGCTGGGCGGCTACATCCTTCAGTCCACCAACAACGACTGGAACACCTTCCTCTACGTCATGGCCGGAGTCTACTTCGTCGGCGCCTTCTGCTGGCCCTTCATCGACCCCACCACGCCCATCGACCACGACGTCCCGGCGCACCGCTAAGCCGGATGTTCCTCCACAAGTACGCCTGATTTCGTCGATTCCGGCAGGGCTGTCCGATTTGTACGGGATTCTGAGAGCGTGCCCAAACTAGCCGCTACCCAGCACGGCGAATGAAGCCGGTCGCGGCGGGCCGAAACCTCACGGCGACAACTCGCAATGACCCTTCGCCGTCATCGAGGTGTGGCGCCCAAGATCCTTGCTTCATGAACACGATTAGGCGACAATGTTCGCCCAGGTACCCCAAATCGCCGGTGTCCTTCTGCTTTTCAGGATCCTCGTTCTGGACGACTCACTTTAGCTTCTCGCGGACGGTTCGCCCTGCCACTGCCGCCGCGACCGAAGTAGGCAAGCAAAGGATGGGAACCGCGAACAAAGCTATCAGCGCAAACACACCCCAGCCCTCCATCCCCATGAATGCTCCGCACACAGGCGTGGCTGCCAGAGCCCCGATCAATCCACAACCAAGTAGTTGCAACACACCCGATGGACGCCAGTAAAGACCTGCACAGAAGCCTGCAACCAGCGGCGCCGCGATCAGGATCGGCCAGTTCATGCGCTTCCTCCGTGGTGGCTATGCGAATACCGCCGGCCATAGGTTCTGGAGTCCCCATCAGAAAGAAGAAGGAATTCCATACCTCGTCAGACTATCAAAGGCACGACTTGTCGGACAGCGTAGAGTTGTCAACCTGAATCACGGCACATCCGGAACTTACCGGCCCGCCGGCACGAAACCTGCCTAACGCCGCAAAGTCACGGAGACCCGCTCTGGCTCGCTTCAAGAGCCGTTCCAAGACATCAGCCGCACGCAAGCCGCACCCTCCAGCATCAGCCGCCGGGCGGGATAGAGGACAACCTCGCCGTCCGTCCCGCCGCCGCCGCGATCTGATCAACCTTGGGACTGTCCCGCCGCCAAACGCCCGCGCCTCTCCCGCCAACCGCTCCACCCCAAAACGAGTGACACACTTCCACCCCGCCTTGCGCAGCACTCAGTAGAGGGAGGCAACTCCGATGCCCACCGCGCAACCGCACCTGAAGTCCTGCATGCGTTGCATTGAACGCCACTACGGCCTCTGGCTCTGCTCCGATCTGGAAAAATACCGCATCGTCTTCGCCGGCCACGAAACCGGCTGGCCCGGCTGCCCGTTCATGCCCAACGCCGGCGAAGTCAAAGGCTGGCTCAACGGCCCCCCCGCACCCATTGAGCCGGAAGCCAAACAGCGCCTCACGTTCCTCCAGCAAATGCGCAATCAGAACCGCCTCGGCGGCTGGCTCGTCGACGGCCAGCCCGACTCCGGCGGCTACCAGAGCCACATCTGCGTCTACCCCGCACCCAACCGCGGCAACGACTCCGGCATCTTCCTCCGCCGCACCGACAACGCCGAGCAAATCCTCCGCCGCATCCGCAGCGTCTTCCGCGGCGGCCTCTCCACCACCCAGCGCGGCCTCATCGAAAACAGTCCCGACCTCCACACCCTGCCTCAGCTCGCCCGCGCCCCCCGCTCCGCCCCCAGCAACCGCTTCATCCACTACCCGCAGCTACGACCCGAGGACTGCGGCATCGACTTCAACGCCCTCGAAAAGGCCTGGCAGCGCGGTGGCATGCTCATCCAGGTCTCCGCCGTCGACGGCTTCCACGACAACCTGCGCCTCTTCGCCATGCTCAAGCAAGGCCTCGGCCGCATTGAGCACGCCGCCATGGCCGCCCTCCTGCCCGCCCACCTCGGCCCTGCCCTGAAAGCCCTGCTCCCCGCCGACCAGCTCGGCGTTCAGTTCGCCCTCCAACTCGCCAAAGGCATCGCCCTCCAGGCCGGACTCGCCCTCGGCGTCGCCTGTCTCGGCTCGGCCGCCGGTTTTGCCATCGGCAGCTTTGTCCTCCCCGGACTTGGTGGCGCTGCCGGAGCCGCCGCCGGAGGCACCATTGCCACCGGGCTCTACAACTTCATCCTCCACACCTTCGACATCGTCGACACCAGTTCCCAAATCGCCGAGAAGAACAAGGACCTCAACCAGGCCGCCACCCTCGCCTGGCAAGGCCGTCAGGAAGAAGCCATCGAAGCCTTCGCCAAGGTCTTCGCCGCCCTCCTCCTCGCCGTCATGCTCGCCATCCTCGCCAAGAAACTCGCTGACCGCGGCAAGGGCCCCAAGCTCACCAAGGAAGGCGATGAGTGGGTCGCACGGCAATCGCGTCAGGGCGGCGCATCGCCTGGCTCCAAGCCCCGCGCCAAGCGTCCCCGCCTCAGCGCCGCCGGACTGCGCAGCTTCACAAAGGCCCAGGCCGCCGAAGTCGGCATGCTCGCCGAAGAGGTCGCCGCCATGGCCAAACTCGCCCAGCAGGGCTATTACATCGCCATCCGCGCCTGCAACAAATCCCGCCTGAAATGGTTGCGCTCCGGCGCGCCCATCAACGGCAAACCACTCTGGCTGCCCATCAAGAGCCTCAACTTCGGCGACTTCGACGGCCTCGTCGGCTTCAGCCGCGTCGCCTCGCGCAATCGCGGCAAGTTCAAGGATTACCCGAAGGCCATCGCCGCCATGAAACAGGTGAAGCCCGGCCCCGAATTCCAACCCGCCTTCCTCAAGGGCAAGCCCTGCAAAGGCCCGTTCGAACTCCCCGCCGGACAAGGCTACGACTTCCTCTACAGCAACCCCGACGCCAACCGGAAGCTGCTCTTCGTGAAGGTCGGCGACGAGTTTCTCGCCGTCGATCACCACGGCCGCCCCTTCATCCCCGACCTCGACGTCACCGTCATTCAACGCCGCACCAGCGCCGGCACCTACGGCCCCCCCGGCTACAACGTGATGGGCCGCAAGGACTACGCCCACGGCTCCGACGCCGGCGACATCGAAGGCGACCTCAACCACTTCTTCCGCTCCCAGGTGCCCTACCCGCAGGGCTACGATCCCATCCAACACGGCGGCCGCGGCGGCTCGGCCAACTACATGAAGCCCGTCAAGGGCGGCCCCGCCGGCACTGAGTTCGAACCCATCTACCAACGCCCCGGCTGGGAACCCGGCGACATCGAAGAGGGCCACCACATCGTCGCCGCCGACGGCCTCGACGGCTTCCTCGGCGAAGCCATGGACATGTCCCAGCTCAAGCAGTTCCACGAAGCCAATCCGATGGGAGCTTGGCGCTGGTAAGGGCGCTGGTAATGGCAAAGGCGGGCGAGCCTCCGAGGACCCGCCCGCCATCAATCACCGCCTAACCGCCCCGCCCTACGGAGCCACCCAGCGGAAGCCCGATGGCCGCGGGCAATCCCACGTGCTCATGCACCCCAGCAGCAGGTTCTTGTCCGCCGCCGGCAGCGCCGGGCTATCGAACGCCGGCGTGTGCATGTAGTTCTGCGTGTCGTTGTGTTCGAGCCCCGAGTTGTGCCCGAACTCATGCGCGCTCACCACCGGAGCCCCGGCAATGTTGCACTGCGCCGCGCCAGCCGAGTACTCATACTGCACCACGCTCGACCCGCGCCCGGCATTGCTCGCAAGCAGGTTCAACGACGCCCCGCAACACACCGCCTCGCCCGCGCTGCACGACAGCAGCACATCGTTGCCGCCGTAGTGCACCACCTGCGCGTAATGCAGCGCATCCTTCAGGCCCACAAACATCGCATGGTGCACGTCGTCCCACACGCGCCCGTAGTAGTTCGCCGAGTTCGCCCCGGAGTCGTTGTACGGATACCCGTTCGGGCAATCCGTACCGCTCGCGTTGCAGGCCGCCGCTTCGGCCATGCTCGGAAACACCCAGCAGCCGCCCGCGCGATACCGCATCTGCTTCTCGCGACCCGTCAGCCCCGTCCACGGCAGCGACGCATTCATCAGCGATTCGGTCTTCCAGCCCATCGCCGTCAGCCGGTGAATCCAGTTGCCTGAGCCCTTCACCGTGCCGTCGGGGTTATACTCCGCCGTCGCATAGTTCGTGCAATACCGCCCCTCGCCAAACAGCGCGAACGATTTGCCCGACTCCCAATCCCGCACAGGAAAACCCGGATGCAGATCGTCTCCATACGCGGGTTGCGGCTTGCACTCCATGTCGCCCGCGTCCTTCGTCACATCGCCGTCGTTGTCCAGGTTATCCACGCAGTGCTTGGCCGGCGGCGGATCCAGATGCGGGTTGTTCGTGCAGGGCACGCCCACCATCTCCGTGCAGAACCAGTTGCACGCCGGTGAAGCGAAGTTGCCGTTGCAGTTGTTGTACTGGCTCGTCCCGAACGTGCCCAGGTCCATCACCCGCACCGGCACCACCTGCTTCGGATTCGGCGCAACGCCACCGGGAGCCGGCATCTCTTCCACTGACCAGCCGCCAGGACCGCCCGCCTCAAACTCAAAGCCATCGGCCAGACCCGTGGCGAAGAACCCGCCATCGGTGCCCGCCACCATCGTCGCCCACGCCCCCTTCACCGGACGCGGCCGCCGAGGATCATGCCCCGAGTTCATATACTCAAACAATGTCGGCTTGAGTGTCTTGCTCTGCACCTCCCGGTTCGGCGAATTCGGCAACACGATCCGCTCGATAAACTCCAGGTCCTTCACCGTCGCCGCCAGTTCGAAACTCACCTCGCGCACGCGGTCATCGGCCAGCGGCACCACCAGTTTCACCTGCCGCGCGCCCCGCGTCCCGTCATACAACCCCGGCGCGGCCACCAGAAACGTCCCCGGCTTCCACCGGTTCTTCCGCATCTCCTCTTGCGTCGCCCGCCGGTACACCGTCGCCTTTTCCCCGCGCCCGATCACCTTCCACTCGATCGGATCCACCGCGCCAATCAAGTGCTTCGGCGTCCGGTCGCAGGGCAGTCCTTCTTTACTGTCGCAAGGCGCTCCCGCCGGCCCGTCGTACCGCGCAAACGCCGTGTCCATCAACTGGAACCCGAACGCCGCGCCCGGCATCAACATCGCCGCCGCCAGCGCCACGCCGCCCGCGAGCCTCCACCCGCGCCGGCCCATCTCCTGTCTCTCCGTCTTGTTTTTCTCTCTCACTCCGTATGACATCAAGGTCATCCTCCGTTGGTTTGTTCGCACAACTTCGTGTGCAGCAAACCAGGGCGCGAAACCACGCCAGGAAGTTCTTCCAAATCTCTGATTCCCCCCTTACGGAATTCTTACGGCGCGGAAGCCATTGAATCTAAAACCCCAATCCCCCTTGCCCCCTTCGCTCTCCGCTGCCATACTGTCGCCCATGACCCGCGCCGAATTCCTCCAGTGGAACGTCCTCGCCAGTATCTGCGACGACTACGAGGAGTACGAACTCGTCACCGAAGAGCTCAACAGCAATTACTCCCACATCGGTCTCCACGTCGAACCCGCCGAAGTCATCCAGATCCTCCGCAACCTCGTCGAGCAGGGTTACGCCGCCGCTTTCTGGCTCGGCAACACCACCAAGCGCATCGAAGGCGTCCCCTCCGAAGCGGAATCCGAAGAGTGCTACTTCATAGCCACCAAAGCAGGCATCCGCGCACAGGCTGACGTGGACCTCCCCCCGCGCTTTGCGATATAGTCGCTCTACTCATGACGCGCCGCGCTCTCCTGCTGGGCCTACTCTGCCTCGTCCACACCGCCGGGCCGCTCCTCGCCGCTGACCCGCCGCTCGCCTCCCCCGAATCCGTCGGCGTCTCCTCCCCACGCCTCAAGCCCATCGACGCCTGGCTCGAATCCCTCGTCGCCTCCAAGCAAGCAGCCGGCTTCGTCACCCTCGTCGCCCGCCGGGGCAAGGTCATCCACCACTCCGCCCACGGCACGCGCGGCCTCTCCCTCGCCGACCCCATGCCCAAGGACGCCCTCTTCGACCTCGCCTCGATGACCAAGCCCATCACCGTCGCCGCCGCCCTCATGCTCCTCGAAGAGGGCCGCATCACCCTCCACGAACCCGTCTCCAAGCACATCCCCGAGTTCAAGGACATCCGCGTCGAAACCGCCCCCGGCAGGCTCGC
>JAFLBB010000160.1 GCA_017304135.1 Acidobacteriota bacterium
AAACTCGGAAATCATCGGTTGAAGTGCAACCAATTGCAACCACCTGTTTCAACGACGACTTGCAAGTTGTTGAAAATGGTGGCCAGGGACGGACTTGAACCGCCGACGCCGGCCTTTTCAGGGCCGCGCTCTACCAACTGAGCTACCTGGCCAAAACTCTAATTGTACCAAACTCCAAGCGCCAACGGGGTCACCCCCATCAACCCGCCTCCCCCGCACCATCTTCCTCCCCCGCCACCCGCTGAAACTCCAGAAACAACGGCCCCACCCCCAGAAACCCCAGCAACGACAACGTCCCTTTGCCCGGCAAATTCGCCACCTCAAACCGCGCATGCTCTCCAGGCCGCAACTCCACCTCCAGGTTCTTCCAAAACAGCGTGTTGTGCGCCTTCAAACGGTGGCTCCCGGCCGCCACCTCGCGGCTCACCCGCCTGCCATACAGCAGCGTGCTCATGTGTTCCCCATCCAGATTGACGATAATCTGCCGGTCCTGCACATCCTCCGGATTCCGCCGCTCAATCGTGATCCGCGCCATTACCTCGCTCATACTCCTATCTTATCGGCCGCCACCCAGCTCTTCTCTCAGCCCCACCGTCCCGCTTTGCTACCATCGACCCGGATGCGCACTCTCATCGGAATCCACTCCGTCGCTGAAGCTCTCAAAGCCGGCCGCCCCCTCGACCGCGTCCACGTCGCCAAAGGCGCCGGCGGCCACCGCATTCAGGAAATCCTCGACGCCTGCCGCGCCCATCGCATCTCCGTCCGTTGGGAAGATCGCGCCGCGCTCGACCGCATGGCCGAAGGCGGTGTCCACCAGGGCGTCGTCGCCATCGGCGCCGAATCCGACACCCGCCCCCTCGAAGAGGTCCTCCCCAGCGCCTCCATGCTCGTCGTCCTCGATGGCATCGAAGACCCGCATAACCTCGGCGCCGTCGCCCGCTCCGCCCACGCCGCCGGCGTCGACGCCATCGTCATCCCTGAACGCCGCGCCGCCGGTCTCACCCCCTCCGCCGTCAAAGCCGCCGCCGGAGCCCTCGAATACCTCCCCGTCGCTCGCGTCGGCAACATCAACCGCGCCCTCGAACAACTCAAGGCCGCCGGCTTCTGGATCTACGGCCTCGACGAACGCGGTGACCAAACCTACGACACCGTCGACTACGCCTCCCCCACCGCCCTCGTCATCGGCGCCGAAGGCAAAGGCCTCCACGAACAAGTCCGCAAGCACTGCGATTTTCTCGTCCGCATCCCCCTCGCCGGTCATCTCAGTTCCTTAAATGTCTCCGTCGCCGCCGGCATCGCCCTCTTCGATTGGAAACGCCGGAGCAAGCGCTAAAATCAGAACGATGCGCCTCCTCCTCTCGCTTCTGGTGGTCAGCGGACTGCTGCTTGCCCGTGAACCCGTCCGCTTCCGCCACGGCATGGTCGTCGCGCAGGAACAAAACGCCGCCGACGTCGGCGCCGCCGTCCTCAAGAGCGGTGGCAACGCCGTCGACGCCGCCGTCGCCGTAGCCCTCGCCCTCGCCGTCACCCACCCCACCGCCGGCAACCTCGGCGGAGGCGGCTTCCTCCTCCTCCGCACCGCCCAAGGCGAAACCACCTTCTTCGATTTCAGAGAAAAAGCTCCGCTATCGGCAGCCCGCGACATGTACCTCAGTCCTGATGGCAAGCCCACCCGCGACTCCATCGAAGGCTGGCGCGCCGCCGGCGTCCCCGGCACCGTCCGCGGCCTCGAACTCGCCCACCGCAAACACGGCAAGCGCGAATGGGCCTCACTCGTCGAGCCCGCCATCAAACTCGCCGCCGATGGCTACGAAATCAGCTACGGCCAGTCGCGCAGCATGAGCAACTCCAAGCTGCTCGCCAAATTCCCCGAATCCCGCCGCATCTTCCAGCGCGACGGCGTCTTCCTCGAACCCGGCGAACGCCTCTATCAACCCGAACTCGCCGCCACCCTCCGCCGCATCGCCGCCCAAGGCTCCAAAGGATTCTACGAAGGCGAAACCGCCCGCATCCTCGCCGAAGAGATGCGCAACCACGGCGGCCTCATCACCGAAGACGATCTCAAACGTTACCAGGCCATCGAACGCAAACCCCTCCGCGGTTCCTACAAAGGCTTCGACATCATCACCGCCCCGCCTCCCAGCTCCGGCGGCCTCGGCCTCCTCCAAATGCTCGCCGTCCTCGACGGCACCGGCTACGAAAAATCCGGCTTCGAATCCGCCGCCACCATCCACTGGCTCGCCGAAGCCATGCGCCGCTACTACGCCGACCGCAGCGAGTTCCTCGGCGACCCCGACTTCTTCCAGGTCCCCGCCAAAGGCCTCCTCGACCCCCGCTACATCTCCAAACTCCGCTCCTCCATCGACCCCGCCAAAGCCTCCACCAGCGTCGAAATCAAAGCCGGCACGCCCCGCGACTTCGAAAGTGCCGAAACCACCCACTTCTCCATCATCGACGCCGAAGGCAACGCCGTCTCCATGACGTACACCATCAACGGCAGCTACGGCTGCGGCGTCACCGTCCCCCGTCTCGGCTTCCTTCTCAATAACGAGATGGACGACTTCGCCGCCAAGCCCGGCGAGCCCAACATGTTCGGTCTCGTCCAAGGCGAATCCAACGCCATCCAGCCGCAAAAACGCCCGCTCTCCTCCATGACGCCCACCATCATCGTCAAGGATGGCAAGCCCTACCTCATCGTCGGCGCGCCCGGCGGCTCGCGCATCATCACCGGCGTCACCCAGGTCATCCTCAACGTCCTCGACTTCTCCATGAACGTTCAGGACGCCATCGACGCCCCCCGCCTCCACCACCAGTGGATGCCCGACAAACTCATGCTCGAACGCGGCTTCTCCCCCGATACCATCGCCCTGCTCCAAGCCCGCGGCCACACCGTGGAAGTCACCGGTAGCGTCGCCGTCGTCGAAGCCATCCGCGTCAACGGCGATTGGCTCGAAGGCGGCACCGACGGCCGCGGCCGAGGCAAAGTGGCCGGATACTAACCCCGCACATTACCCCATGACCCCAGCCCTCTCCACCCACTTATTCGTTCAACACCGCCTCACCACGGTGACCCTCGACAAAATCCAATCGGCCGGCTTCCCCAAGGTCGAAATCTTCTGCGCCCGCCAGCACCTCGACTACCGCAACCCCGCCCAAGTCGACGAGCTCCGCCACTGGTTCCGCGACTCCCCGCTCAAGCTCCACTCCCTCCACATGCCCATGTACACCGACGACGTCTGGGGCCGCACCGGACCCAACGCCGTCGTCAACATCGCCGAAACCGAGAAGACCAAGCGCATCGCTTCGGTCGACGAAATCAAACGCGCCCTCGAAGTCGCCGAACAGATCCCCTGCACCTTCGCTATTCAACACATCGGCGTCGGCGGCGAGGAATTCGACGAACGCAAACTCGAAGCCGCCTTCAGTTCACTGGAAGAGTTGAACCTCTTCGCCCGCCAGCGCGGCGTCGAAGTCCTCCTCGAAAACATCCCCAACAAACTCTCCAGCGCCGAGCGCCTCAACTACTTCCTCGGCATCACCCACCTCGGCAACGGCTACTGCTTCGACACCGGCCACGCCCACATCCACTTAGGCGTCGAACACGAATTCAATCTGATGAAGGAGCGCATCCGCTCCACCCACATCCACGACAACGACGGCGAGCACGACGTCCACCTCTTCCCCTTCCTCGCCTCGGGCGGCACCATCGACTGGAAGCGCACCATGACCCTCCTGCGCTCCCGTCGCGGCCAGTACCCGATGCTGCTCGAACTGCGCGAAGCCGAAGGCATGGAACCCCTGCTCGAAAAAGCCGCCGACGTCCGCGAAAGGCTGGCCGACCTCGGCCACCCGGAATAAGAGGCTGCATGACACGAGTTCGCATCGAAGACATCGGACGCCACACGGGCGAATCCATCGAGATTGCCGGCTGGCTCTACAACCTGCGCAAGTCAGGCAAAATCGCCTTCCCCCAGGTCCGCGACGGCAGCGGCCTCATCCAGTGCGTCGCCGTCAAGGCCCAGCTCCCCGAAGAGAAATTCGAGGCGCTGAAACACCTCACCCAGGAGTCCTCGCTCATCGTCCGCGGCAAGGTCCGCGCCGAAGAACGCGCCCCCGGCGGCTACGAGATGGACGTCGAAGACTTCGACATCGTCCAGCGCGTCGCCGAAGAGCACCCCTACCCCATCACCCCCAAGGACCACGGCATCGACTTCCTGATGGACCACCGCCATCTCTGGATCCGCAGCCGCCGCCAGCACGCCGTCCTCCGCATCCGCGCCGAAGTCATCAAGGCCGTCCGCGATTTCTTTGACTCCAACGGATTCCTCCTCGTCGACTGCCCCATCTTCACCCCCGCCGCCTGCGAAGGCACCACCACGCTCTTCGAGGTCGACTACTTTGAGGATGAGAAGGTCTACCTCACCCAGTCCGGCCAGCTCTACAACGAAGCCAACGCCATGGCCTTCGGCAAGGTCTACTGCTTCGGCCCCACCTTCCGCGCCGAAAAATCCAAGACCCGCCGCCACCTCACCGAGTTCTGGATGGTCGAGCCCGAAATGGCCTACGCCACGCTCGAAGACGTGAAGCGCGTCGGCGAAGCGCTCGTCTGCTTCGTCGTCGATCGCGTGCTACAAAACAAGCGCCCTGAACTCGCCGTCCTCGAACGCGACCTCGCCAAGCTCGAAGCCATCAAACCGCCCTTCCCGCGCATCACCTACGACGCCGCCGTCGAACTGCTCAAAAAGAAGGGCAGCGAAATCGAATGGGGCAGCGACTTCGGCGGCACCGACGAAACCCTCATCAGCGAAGAGTTCGACCGCCCCGTCATCGTCGAGAAGTACCCGCAACAAATCAAGGCCTTCTACTTTGAAAGCGACCCCGCCCGCCCCGAACTCGCCCTCGGCGCCGACTTCCTCGCCCCCGAAGGCTACGGCGAAATCATCGGCGGTGGCCAGCGCGTCCACAGCCTCGAACTCCTCGAAAAACGCCTCGCCGAACACAACCTCCCGCGCGAAGCCTTCGAATGGTATCTCGACCTCCGCCGTTTCGGCGCCGTCCCCCACGCCGGCTTCGGCATGGGCATCGAACGCGTCGTCACCTGGATCTGCGGCATCGACCACCTCCGCGAAACCATCGCCTTCCCGCGCATGCTCTACCGCACCAAACCCTAAGCGCCGCCGCCATCACAGCCAAGCGCCATCACGCACTCGCGCGATCACCCGCACGCGCCATCACTCACCCGCGCACCCCGTAACGGAGCCGCGCGCGTCAGCAAGCGCTGGCCCCCGCCCGCCGCCGCATCGCCACCATCTCCGGCGACGACCCAAACTGAATCACCCCCACCCGCTCAAACCCATGCCGCTCATACAGCGATATATTCCGCGGATTGCTCGACTCCAAATACGCCGGCAGCCGCTCCCGGTCGCACATCGCCAGTGTGTGCCGTAGCAGCGCCGCCCCCAAGCCAATACCTTGATACACCGGATCGGTCCCGATCATCGGCAAATACCAGTGCGGCTCTTTCGGGTGGAACCGGTCCATCTCCTCCATCAGCCCAAACAACTCCGGCTGCATCGCCGGCGGCACCGTCTGCTGCATACATGCCACCAGCGCGTCCCCATCCGGCTCCACCCCCGGCGGCAACCACAACGCCGCCGCATGCTCGGTCATGAACGCCGTGTTGTGCACAAACGCCCGTCCCGCAAACGCCTTCACAAACGACGGGAATCCCGCAAAATACCCGGCCGCGCTGGGATACGCCCACCGCGCCACAGGATCGCTCGCAAACGCCGCGACAATCGTCGTCACCGCCTGCTCACGTTGATGCGAAGGAACGGACTGAACCGAAATCGGGGCAAAGGTCATGCTGGTCATATGCTGTTCTCTTCTGATTCGCGCGTGACCAGCGCCCAAGAAGGCTCACCGGAAATGTGAACTTCTCAACCCCCAAAATACCGCGTCAGCGAAACGCTCCAGAACCGGTAATTCTTCACCGAATCCTGCAACCCCAACTGCGGCCGCACACACGCTTCCCAAGTGTACGCCCCATGCGACACCACCACGCTCGCCGAATACCGCAACACCCGCGGCCCTCCCCGGTGATACACATCCACCGAGTGAATGAACACCGGACCATGCCGCAACGCCACCGTCACCGGCCGCCGCCGCAACAGCTTCTGCTCCGTCTGCCCCTGGAATAACAACAGCGCCCCCCGCCCCAGCGTCGAATGCGTCAACACCATCGGATTCGCCGTCAACCGGAACGGCACCTTCCCCTGCCGCGTGTAATGCACCGCGCTCTCCACCACGTAATCCGTTGTCCCCGTCAGCACCGAAGGAAAACTCCACCGCCGGAACCCGCCCATCCACGTGAACGATCCGCCCATGGCCTTCCCGACCGGCGTCCGGTAGTTCACCGCCAGCTCTGAGTTCACATGCCCCGCGCCCAGATGATGCGACGAGAAGCCCGACACCGAAAGCGTATCCGCCCGGTTCAGTACCCGGTCCACATTGAACGTCGCCCGGTTCTGCGGCGTTGGCGCATCGCCATACCAGCCCCCCAGCGACAACTGAAACGCCGAAGCCACCCCCACCTGCAACGAACCGCTAAATCGCGGCGCCGCCTCAGCCGGACCCGCTGCACTCGCAGCCTCTTCCGCCCAAGCGCTCCCGCCCGGAACACTCCCCCCAATGAGGAACATCCCCACAATCGTCAGAGCACAGAACCTTCCCACGCCCTCACAACTGCACGCCCGTTGCCAACTCTACTTGTCCGCCCTCCACCCATACGCCCCAAGCAGCACCTGGAAGAGGTGCGTGTTGGGAAAGAAGCCCTTTACCCGCTCCGCCCCCGGGCCCATCGCCGTCGCCAACACCTCTTCCCCCGTGTGCGAATGCCCCACGCGCAGTGCGGGGATCGTCACCACCTCGCGCGCCTGGTGGGTCTTTTGCCACTCGTCGTAACCCTTCAGTAATGGCTCCCCACGCTTCCCACCCACATTGCGCAATTCAAACGAATGGTCCGCCGTAAACACCAACAACGTGTCGCGCAAATCCACTTTCGCCGCGATCGAGCGAATCAACTTGTCGAAATTTACCAGGTTGTTCAGCCCCTTCTCCGGATTGTCCGTGTGCGCGTCCCACTCAATCATCAGAAAGTAGCCCTTCTTGTTCTTCTGCAGCCGCTCCAGCGCCGCATACGCCATCGCCGGCACATCGGCCGTATCATCCAAAAGCGCCAGCGGCCGCATCTCGCCCGCCGGAATCGCCGCCACGCTCGCATAGATCGGCCGCTTGTGCTCCGCCGCAACCGCATCCAGGTCCTTCCCCAACTTCTTCGTATCGTCGTAGATCTTCTTCCGCCCCCCGCCGATCACGATGTCCACGCCATTCCCAAACCGGGGCGTGAAAATCTGCTGATACAACTCCGCCTGCTTCCCCCGATCGTTGGCATGACCGTAACAAGCCGCCGGCGTCGCATCCGCAATCGACACGTTCGACACCACCCCCGTCGACAACCCCCGCTCCTCGGCATACTCCAGAATCGTCTTCAGCGTCTTCCCATCCTGCTTGCCACGCGCCGTCGACGCGTCCATCGAGATCACGCCGTTCAACGTCTTCTGCCCGGTCACGATCGCCGTCATCCCCGCCGCCGAATCGGTCACATAGTTCACCGCTGGCGACGTGTCCGACAGCCCCATGTGCGGCCAGCTCTGCACAAACAACTTCTGCGGCTCCCCATAGCCATGCAGCGACGCCGCCGACACCGTCGGCACTCCCCCCGCATCGGCCAGAAACACAATCACGTTCTTAGCCCGTTTGCCCGGCTTCGGCGCGGCGTGCAGTGCCGTGGCAAGCGTCAGGGCCAGTGCGATTCGACCTGCTGCGATTCGATAAGGATGCATCGCTTCAAGTGTATCGCCCGCCGCCCCACGGCAAAATACGCCGCGCAATCAGATCCGTGAAGATCGTGTGACGCAAACTCGGCGCCAGCCGCCCCGCATCACCCTCTTCCCCAAACCACTCCACCGCCGCCAGTTCCGCCGATGGCTGCGGCTCCCCGTCCAACTCCCCCGCAAACAACTCCACGCGAATCGACCGCCACCCCGCCGCCCGCTCCGCCGCTGGAGCCTCATGGTCATAGGTCCCCACAAACCACAGCCCCGTCACCTCGGCCCCGCTCAACTCCTCGGCCACCTCCCGCCGCAACGCCTCCTCCGCCGTCTCGCCCGCTTCCATCTTCCCTCCCGGCAGCATCAGCGCCGGCGACTTGTGATTCCTGCACAACAACACCTTCCCCCCACGCACGCACAGCAACCCGGCCTTGTGAATCTCGGGGTGTACCTCCGGCCCGCTCATTGCAAAATCGGCAGCGTCAGGTAATTCGCCGGCACAAACAAGCTGCCCTCCGTCGTCCCCTGCGGCGCCGCCCTCCGCAACCGGTGCGCCAACTGCTTCCCCGTAATCGTCCCCCGCAGCGCCAGCCGGAACGCCTCACTCACCTCACGAACCTCCTCCCCCGACTCATGCGCAAACTCCAGCCGGTAATGCCCAATCCCCGCCGCCAGCCAGGCTTCCAAATGCCCGCTCGCCTCCTGCGCCTCCGCTCCAAACACCGTATTCCGGCACCCCACATCGGCCAGCACCGGATGCGCCCGCCGCCCCACATCGCGCAGCTCCACGCGATGCCGCTCGCACGGCCGCCCGCAATCTTCAAAACTCTTCCCCGTCGACAGGAACCGCGCAAACACGCAATGCTCCGTATGAAACACCGGCAAATGCTGATACGCCACCGCCTCCACGCGATGCGCCCCCACCTCGCGCGCCAGCGTGGCCACCTGGTCCGCGTTCAAATCATGCGTCGGCGTAATCCGCTCCAGCTTCTGCTCCAGCAGCAACCGCGCCGAAACCGCATTGGCCGCATTCAGCGAAAAGTCCCCTGTCAACGCCGGCGCACCCGCCAACCCCGCCAAATGATGCAACAACCCCGCCGGCCGCACCAGCAGCGCACACCCCAACCGCAACAGGAACTCGACAATCTTCTCCTCGCCCGGCTTCAACACCCGAGGCGTCGCCACCCGCACCGCAATCCCCGCCTCACGCACCCGCTCCACCGATGGCTTCAAACCATACAGGTCCAGGTAATCCAGCGTGATCGAATCCGCCCCCACTCCCAGCGCCGCGTCCAACTGCTCCGCCGTCCGCACCAGCAGATGCAACCGCGGCGTCTCCACTCCCACGCCCGCCGCCTCCGCCCCCCACAATCGCTCCGCCACCGCCCCCGCATCGCCCACCACCCGCGCCACCGGCGACTCCTGCAACGCCCGCAGCCCCTCCACCGCCCGCCGCCGCACCGCATTCAACATCGACGCCGCCGCAAACACCGCGCCCTCACACTTCAGCGTCAACGCCCCCAGCCGGTACGCCGTCCCCCCCAACCGCTCCAACTGCGCCCGCAACATCTCCGCATCCAGCGCCCGATTCTGCGCCGCCGCCAGCGCCTCCTCCGACGCCACCTCCACCCGCACCTCCGGCCGCTCCTCGAGCGTCCACACCGTCCGCAGCGCCTCGCCCGCCCGCGCGGCAAGGACACGCAGTCGAACTTCCTGCGCAAGGCGGCAGGCCTCACCCCGGTCGCCATCTCGCTGCTGCGCGACAGCTGCTTGGGCAAGCGGGTGCCGCTGCAAGAGTCGGTGGTGCGCGCTGCCATGCGCCGCGCGGCCTCTGCGCCGCTGCCGCTGGAAGCCTGCGCAGAGGATGAGTGGACCGCGGAGATGGAGACCCTGGTGTTGTGCAGCCGGTGCCACAGCACTTAGGTACACGCCTGGCTGGCAATCCTCTCTAGGTACAAGGGAGGAGGTGAGCCCGGGTGGGGGTCAGCGGGCGTGGAGAGCTTTTTAGTATGAGGAGGAGGTGCGCTGCTACCCTCTTGAAGGGTTCGCGGGATGGGGCAGCCTTATAGGTGGCTGGCTGTTTCTTGGGGCTGCTGAAGGGCCGCTGGTGAGGAGGCGGCGCTTTGCATGGCAGGACCATTTACCTTTGCCTGCGGGGGTGAAGAGTTTTGAAGGGAAGCATGTTATTGCCTGGTGTGCGACACACCAGCTGCAATTCTCAGTACTAGGTGTGCGTTGCTTGTGGAAAAAGTGGTCGTCACTTGTCGAACGACAACATCAATGCAGAATGCACATTTTGTGGTCTGGGTTCAGACCACTGCAAGAACTGGAGCTGTTGATCAGTCGTTGCTCTCACGAGCCATTTTTCGGACCGTGTTTCTATCTAAACCCGATATCGTGCACTAGGACCTGCTATCAGTGATACCTGCTTTCCCTGCCTGCACCTCTTGTCCATGCAGCCATTTCGTAATGGCCTC
>JAFLBB010000017.1 GCA_017304135.1 Acidobacteriota bacterium
GGGAGGACGACGGTGGCGGCGGTGGGTGCCGGCGGGCGGTCGTCGCGGATGGCGCGTTCGACGAGGGCTTCGGGGAGTTCGATGATGCCGGTGGGGGTGTGGAGGCGGAGGATGCCGTTTTCGCGCTCTGTTCGTTCGGCGATCACCTCAGCTCCGGTCTTCAGAATCACGATCTCACCGGCGGCCAGTGGCAGTGTGGCCAGCGGGAGAGTGACGGCGAGCAGGAGCAGCATTCGCACTGATGGGTTTGACGCGCGCGGTGGCGGTTGCGTGGAGAGAAAAATGGCCAGCGGCGGGCGGCAGTGGATATGATGGGGATTCCGCGATGACCACACTCTCCCACCTGGAATGCAGCCTGTGCAAGAAGCGCCACGAAGCCGGGCAGGCGCACAATTTATGCGAATGCGGCGGTCCATTGCTGGTGCGCTATGACCTGCAGAAGGCGCGTGAGAACTGGAGCCGCGAATGGCTGGCGGGTTCGCCGGCGTCGATGTGGCGCTACGCGCCGGTGCTGCCGGTGGCGCAACCGGAGAGCGTGGTGAGCCTGGGTGAGGGCTTTACGCCGCTGGTGCGGGCCGACCGGCTGGGCAACGCGATGGGCGCGAAGAATTTGTGGATCAAGGACGAGGGCGTCAATCCGACGGGCTCGTTCAAAGCGCGCGGGTTGAGTTGCGCCATTTCGATGTGCGTGGAGTTGGGCATCAAGAAAGTGGCCGTGCCGTCGGCGGGCAATGCGGCGAGCGCGACGGCGGCGTATGCGGCGGCGGCGGGCATTGAGGCGCATATTTTCATGCCGCGCGACGTGCCGCAGTCGAACTACATCGAGTGCAAGGCGATGGGCGCGCACGTGACGCTGGTGGATGGTTTGATCAGCGATTGCGGGCGGATTGTGGGCGAGCGGAAGCAGGCCGAAGGGTGGTTCGAGGTTTCGACGCTCAAAGAGCCGTACCGCATCGAAGGCAAGAAGACGATGGGCTATGAGCTGGCCGAGCAGTTCCGCTGGGACCTGCCCGATGCGGTGTTCTATCCGACGGGCGGCGGCGTGGGCATGATCGGCATGTGGAAGGCGTTTGATGAGATGGAGCAGTTGGGGTGGATCACATCGAAGCGGCCGAAGATGATCTGCATACAGGTGGAGGGGTGCCAGCCGGTGGTGCGGGCGTTTGAGCAGGGCACGCCGAGGAGCGAGTTCTGGCAGAACGCCTACACGGTGGCGAGCGGATTGCGTGTGCCGAAGCCGCTGGGCGATTTCCTGGTGCTCGATGCGGTGCGCGAGAGCGGCGGCACGGCGATTGCAGTGACCGATGAAGAGATGCTCGATGCGGGCATTGAGCTGGCGAAGATGGAAGGCATGTTCGCGGCGCCGGAAGGGGCGGCCTGCATCGCGGGGTTGAAGAAGCTGCTGGCGAGCGGGTTCCTGAAGGCGGAGGATCGCATTGCGGTGTACAACACGGGCTCGGGGCTGAAGTACCTGGAAGCGTATTCGACGCGCTATCCGCGCGTGGCGGGCGGCGAGGCGGATAAGCTGGGCGGGTTGATTACGCCGCGGTAGGGGCGCGAAGGCCGAGATCTTAGGCGAGTAGGGCGGCGATCTTGTCCGGGTCGTTCGGGACGACGATGGGCGGGTTCTCAAATGCGCCTTTGATGGGCCCGGAGTGTGCCGTGAGGCCGCCAGTGTGATAGCGGTAGATGTAATCGGGGTCCTTCAACACGTTGCCGGTGAGGATGGCGACGACATCGGCATCAGGTGACATGCGGCCCGAAGCGGTGAGCTTGCGGATGCCGGCGAGGGTGGCGGCCGAGGCGGGTTCGCAGCCGATGCCGCTGGCTCCGATGACGGCCTTGGCGTCAGCGATCTCCTGTTCGGTGACCTTCTCCACCAGGCCGCCCGTGGTCGCGACCTCATTCCAGGCTTTGGGCCAGGAGACGGGGTCGCCGATCTTGATGGCAGTGGCGAGGGTTTCGGGGTGATCGACGGTGGGGAAGCTGTCGCGCGTGGGGGCGTGCATGAAGGCTTCGAAAGGTGCGGAGCCTTCGGCTTGAATCACGGCGAGGCGGGGGAGGCGATCGATGAAGCCCGCGGCTTGCAGTTCACGCAGGGCCTTGCCAAATGCGGAGACGTTGCCGAGATTGCCGCCGGGGACGACGACCCAATCGGGCACATGCCAATCGCGCTGGTCGAGCATCTCGGCCATGATCGTCTTCTGGCCTTCGATGCGAAAGGGGTTGACGGAGTTGAGCAGGTAGATGCCGAGTTGTTCGGCGAGGACACGGACGAGCTTCAAGATCTGGTCAAAGTTGGCTTCCACCTGCAGAGTCTTTGCGCCGTATTCGAGGGCCTGGGCGAGCTTGCCGTAGCTGATGTTGCCGTGGGGCAGGAAGATGATGGCCTGCATGCCTGCCTGCGCGGCGTAAGCGGCCATGGAGGCGCTGGTGTTGCCGGTGGAGACGCAGGCGACGCGCTTCATGCCGAGGCGGCGGCCTTGGGATGCGCCGCAGGTCATGCCGTTGTCCTTGAATGAACCGGTGGGATTGAAGCCCTGGTGTTTGAAGGTGACCGAGCGCAAGCCGCCGTAAGCAGCGGCGCGGGGCGAGGCGAGCAGCGGCGTGTTGCCTTCGCGGATGGTGACGACGTGTTCGAGCTGGCCGTCGAAGGGAAGCAGTTCGCGGTAACGCCAGACGCCGCTTTGATCGAGCGGGGCGTTGCTCATGCGGCGTTCGCGCCAGAGGGGCTTCAAGCGGGCCGGGTCAAGCGACTCAGGCGCGGAGGCTTCGAGCAGACCGCCGCACTTGGGGCAGTTGTAGATGACCTCGGTGATGGGATACTGCGCGCGGCAGTTGCTATTGAAACAAACCAGATGGGAGGGCACGAATTCCTCATTATACTGGGGCTTCTATGCTGGCTGTGCATTTGGAAGGCGGTGTGGTGACGGTGAAGCGCCGCGCCGTGCCGAAACGGAGGCCGGGGTTTGCGTTGATTCGCCTGCTCGCGGCGGGGGTGTGCAATACCGATCTGGAATTGAAGCGCGGTTACTACGGTTTTCGCGGCACGCCGGGGCATGAGTTCATCGGCGAGGTGGTGGAGGCCGATCGGGCGGCGCTGGTGGGTAAGCGTGTGGGCGGAGAGATCAACCTGGCGTGCGGCGATTGCGAGTATTGCGCGCGCGGGTTGGGGCGGCACTGCTGGCGGCGGACGGTGTTGGGCATTGTGAAGCACCCGGGGGCGTTTGCGGAGTATTTGACGCTGCCGGAGCGGAACCTGCATGTGATTCCAGCGGGCTTGGCGACCGAGGAGGCGGTGTTTGTGGAGCCGCTGGCGGCGGCGTGCGAGATTCTCGATCAAGTGAAGATCGCGCGCGGGGCGCGGGTGGCGGTGATGGGCGATGGGAAGTTGGGAATTCTGATTGCGCAGGCGTTGGGGGCGCATGGGGCCGAGGTGGTGCAGTATGGGCGGCACAAGGCGAAGTTGAAGATTGGCGGGGCGGCGGAGCAGCGGGTGGCGGGAGCGAAGTTGCCACGGATGGCCTTCGATACGGTGGTGGAGGCGACGGGTTCAGCGGAGGGGTTGCGGCAGGCGGTGGGGATGACGAAGCCGCGCGGGACGCTGGTGATGAAGTCGACTGTGCATGGGATGGTGAGTTTGGACACGGCGCCGGTGATTGTGCATGAGATCACGCTGGTGGGTTCGCGGTGCGGGCGGTTTGAGCCTGCGCTGCGGTTGCTGAAGAGCGGGCGTGTGAATGTGGCGCCGATGATTCATGATGTGATGCCGCTTAGCGAGGCATCGCGCGCGTTTGACCGGGCGGCGGAGCGGGGCGTGTTGAAGGTGTTGCTCAAGCCAGACTGAGCGGCTGTTGCTGCGTCATGCAATGGAGTGTGCCGAGGCCGAGGACGAGATCGCCGCAATAGATGGGGACGATGGTGCGCGTGGGGAAGAGACGGGCGAGCGTGTTGAGGGCGATGCGGTCGTTGGGGTCATTGAATACAGGCACGAGGACGTGGCGGTTGGCGATGTAGAAGTTGGCGTAGCTGGCGGGCAGGCGCTGGCCGTCGAAGTAGACGGGCGCGGGCATGGGGAGCGTGGCGATGCGGAAAGGTTGGCCGTCGAGCGTGCGCATGGCGCGCAGGAGCTTGAGGTTTTCGCGGAGGGGTTCGTGGTTGTCGTCGGCTTTGTTGGGTTCGACGACGGTGACGATGGTGCGCTCATCGGTGAAGCGGGCGAGGTCGTCGATGTGGCCGTGGGTGTCGTCGCCGGCGATGCCGCGGTTGAGCCAGAGCGTTTGGCGGATGCCGAGAAAGCGGGCGAAGGTGGCTTCGAGCTCGCCCCGCGTGCGGCCGGGATTGCGGGCCTGGACGTCGGAGAGCAGGCATTCCTCGGTGGTGAGCAGGAGGCCGGCGCCGTTGACGTCGATGCTGCCGCCTTCGAGAACGAGGCCGGGTTCGAGGCGTTCCAATTTCAGACGCGAGGCTACGAATTTGGGGATGGCGTTGTCGCGCTTGTGATTCGGGTACTTGGCCCAGCCGTTGAAGATCCAATCGGTGGCGACGGTGCGGCCGGTGGCGTCGTGGACGAAGATGGGGCAGAAGTCGCGCGTCCAGGAGCGGTCAGTGGGGCGGAGGTAGAAGTCGATGGCGGCGAGGTTGACTCCGGCTTTGCGCAGGATGCGTTCGATGCTCTTGCGTTCGGCGGCGTCGAGAATGAGAATGCGCACGCGCTCGTGGAGCGAGACGGTGCGGATGAATTCGGCGTAGACCCAGGGGACGGGGGCGAACTTACCTGGCCAGTCAGAGCGTTCATGCGGCCAGGCGAGCCAGGTGGCTTCGTGCGGCTCCCATTCGGCGGGCATGCGGAAGGGGGCGGCGGGGGGCGCGGGGTTGTGAGCGGACATCAGGCGAGCCACCGGTTCACGATTGGGCCGTAGGCGTCGATGCGGCGGTCACGCAGGAAGGGCCAGCCGCGGCGCACCTCTTCCATGCGTGCGGTGGAGCATTCGGCGATGAGGATCTCTTCCTTGTCGATTCCGGCTTCGGCGATGACGACACCGAAGGGATCGCTGATGAACGAGGAGCCCCAGAACTCCAGGCCGTTCTCGGGCGGACCTTCGAAGCCGATGCGGTTGGCGGCTGCAACGTAGATGCCGTTGGCGATAGCGTGCGAGCGCTGGATGGTTTGCCAGGCGGAGCGCTGGGAGGCGCCGTGGGTGGCCTTCTCGTAGGGGTGCCAGCCGATGGCGGTGGGGTAGAAGAGGATGTTCGCGCCGGAGAGCGCGGCGAGGCGCGCGCCTTCGGGATACCACTGGTCCCAGCAGATGAGCGTGGCGATGCGGCCGTAGCGGGTGTCGAAGGCGCGGAAGCCGAGGTCGCCGGGCGTGAAGTAGAATTTTTCAAAAAAGAGCGGATCATCCGGAATGTGCATCTTGCGGTAGAGGCCGAGGGTGGAGCCGTCGGCGTCGAGGATGACGGCGGAGTTGTGATAGAGCCCGGTGGCGCGTTTTTCGAAGATGGGAACGATGATGACGACGGCGTGTTCCCTGGCCACTTTGGCGAAGGCTTCGGTGGAGGGGCCAGGGACGGTTTCGGCCCAGTCAAAGAGGTCGGCGTTTTCCTCGCGGCAGAAGTAGGGCGAGCGGTACATCTCCTGCAGGCAGACGATCTGCGCGCCGCGGCGTGCGGCCTCGCGGACGAGTTCGACGTGTCGCTCGGTGTTGGCGGCGGGGTCGGGGCCGCTGGCGGTTTGGATCAGGCCGGCACGAAACGTGAGGCTCTGCGAATCGGGCATAGTATCATTGTCCACATTATGCGGACGCCTACGATCAGGGGTATCGTTTCCGCATTTGCGCTCGCCTCTTTGTTGAGCGCGCAAGTGCTGCTTGCGCAGGTCCCCTCGCCACGTGAACACCTTGGCTACACGCCGGGTGACGACTACAAATTGGCCGACTATGCCGACGTTTCCGGGTACTTTCGGAAGCTGGCGCAGACGAGCCCGAGAATCAGGCTCGAAGAGTTTGGCAAGAGCGCCAACGGCAAGCCGATGCTGGTGGCCTATATTTCGAGCGAAGAGAACCTGAAGCAACTGGACCGCTGGAAGGCGCTCAATCGCAAGATGGCGCTGGGGCAGGCGACCGAGGAAGAGGCGCGGCGGATGTCGCGGGAAGGCAAGGCCATTGTGTGGATCGACTCCGGGCTGCACGCGAGTGAGGTGGCTCCGGTGCAGCACAGCTTCGATCTGGCCTATCGCATGGTGACCGGCGAGGACGAGGAGACGCGGCGCATTCGCGACCGGGTGATCCTGCTGCAAGTGCCGGTGATCAACCCGGACGGACTGGATTGGATCGCGCATTGGTACCGGCGCAATGTGGGCACGCCTTATGAGCTGGCGCCGCTACCGCATCTGTATCACCAGTACGCCGGGCACGACAACAACCGCGACTGGTTCATGATGAACCTGGTCGAGACGCGCAACGTGTCGCGGATGTTCTATGAGGAGTGGTTTCCGCACATCATTTACAACCAGCACCAGTCGCCGGCGTTTCCGGCGCGCATCTTTGTGCCGCCTTATGCCGAGCCGTTGAATCCGAACATTCCGCCTTCAGTGCTGGAAGGCGTGAGTATCATCGGCGCGGCGATGCGCGAACGCTTTGCGCGCGAGGGCAAGACGGGCGTGCTGAGCTATCACGGCTACGACGCGTGGTGGAACGGCGGGCTGCGCACGGCGCCGAAGTTTCACAACATGCACGGCATTTTGACGGAGACGGCGCTGCACAGCTATGCCACGCCGGGGGAATATACGCTGAGCGATTTGCCGGAGCGGTTCGGCAACGGCATGCCGACAAAGGAGTCGAGCATCTTCTATTCGATGCCGTGGCTGGGCGGGAAGTGGGGTATCCGGCAGGCTATCGATTACATGCTGACGGCGGACTTCGCGATTCTTGAGCTGGCGGCGACGCGTTCGGATTACTTCCTGTGGAAGGCGTATGAGTTGGCGCGGTCGGCGGTGGAGAAGGGTAATCGCGGCGGGCCGTATGCGTATGTCGTGCCCGCGCAGCAGTGGGATGCGCCGGCGGCGTTGGACATGATGCGGCGGCTGCAACTCGCCGGCGTGCAGGTGGAGCGGGCACGCGCGCCGTTTCAAGCGGAGGGCAAGTCGTGGCCCGCGGGCACGTATGTGATGCGCACGTCGCAACCGTTCCGCAATTACCTTGTCGATTTGATGGAGAAGCAGGAGTATCCGGAGTTGCGCACGGGGCAGAGCGGCCCGACGAAGAAACCCTACGATGTGGCCGGTTGGACGCTGCCGTTGAACATGGGTGTGGAGGTGCACCGGGTGGAGGATGGCTTTGAGGCGTCGCTGGAAAGCGCGGGCGCATTGGAAATGCCGGTGGGTTCGACGGATTACCGGCACACGGCGTCGTTTCGCACGATCGCGGAGATGCTGCGGGCAGGCAAGCGTGTGAGGCGGTCAGGTAAGGGCGAATGGCTGGTGCAGGGGCAGGCGGGCGAGAGTGAGTTCGCGGCGGCGGCCTTTGAGATGAGAGCGCCCAGGGTGGCCATCTACGATCCGTACGTTTCCAACATGGACGCGGGTTGGACGCAGTACGTGCTGGACGACTTCCGGGTGCCGTTTACGAAGTTGAACAACGAGGCGATCGCGTCGGGCGCTTGGGTGAAGCAGTTTGACGTGTTGATTTTGGCCGACCAGACCATGACGTCGATTCTGCATGGCGTGCGGCCGGGCCAGCCCACCGGCACGTTGCGCGCGGCCAAGAGCATTCCGGCGCTGCAAAGGCCGGAGTATACGGGAGGCATTGGTTTGCGGGGTGCGGGCCACATCGAGGCGTTTGTGCGCGGCGGCGGGACGCTGATTGCATTCGACTCGGCGACGGATTTGCCGCTGCAGATGTTTCCGCTGCCGCTGCGGGTGAGTGCGCGATCGGATGACAACGGCAACGGCTACTATTCGCCGGGCTCGATCATTCGCATTCAGGTGGACACGGCGAGTCCGATTGCCTGGGGCGTGCCTGAGAACGCGTATGCATTTGCCAGCGGGGGCATGGCGTGGGATGTGTCGCTGCTGCGTGAGTTCAACAAAGACGAACAGGAGGTGCGCAGCGTGGCGCGGTATGCGCGGCGCGACCTGCTGGCGAGCGGCTGGATTTCGGGCGAACGGGCGGTGTTGGGCAAAACCATTTTGGCCGAAGCGCGTTTCGGCAAGGGCCGCGTGGTGATGTTCGGGTTCCGCCCGCAGTTTCGCGCGCAGACAGTGGGCACCTTCAAGTTCGTGCTCAACGCGATTTATCAATCGGCCGCCACGCCCGTGCAGGTGGGCGGTGTGCCGAGTGGAGGAAAAGAGTGAGCGACGTGTTCCGCATTGGAATCTCCGACGATTTCTATACCGAAGCAGCCGAGCCGCTGGACTTCGTGTGCCGGAAGAAGTTGATGGGTGTGGCCGGGATGGCGTTTGACCGGTTGCAGACGGATGGAGATAAGTTCGCGAATCCAGAGTCGCTGGCCGGCTACGATGCGATCTTCGCGCTGGCGACAAAGGTGAATGCCGAGAGCTTGCGCGGCGTGGAGCGGTTGGCGGTGGTGGCGCGCTGGGGCGTGGGTTATGACCGCATCGATGTGGCGGCGCTGACCGAGGCAGGCGTGGCGTTGACGATTACGCCTGCGGCGGTGCGGCGCCCGGTGTCGGAGGCGATCTTCACATTGATCTTTGCGCTGGCGAAGAATCTGCTGACGCAGGACCGCGTGGCGCGCGGCGGCGGTTGGCGGGGCAACCTGCCGAAGATGGGCATCAGCATCGGCGGGCGCACGCTTGGTTCGGTGGGCTGCGGCAACATTGGGCAGGAGATGTTCCGCGAGGCGCGCAGTCTGGGCTTCGGGCGGTTCCTTGCGTGTGATCCGCACGTGACGCAGGAGCAGGTGAAGGACCTTGGCGTGGAGTTGGTGGACATCGACACGCTGTTCCGCGAATCGGATTTCGTCACTGTGAACACGCTGCTGAATGCGCAGACAAAGGGGCTGGTGCAGGAGCGGCACTTCCGGCTGATGAAGCCGTCGGCGTATTTCATCAACACGGCGCGGGGGCCGATTGTGGAACACGCAGCGTTGGTGAAAGCGCTGCGGGAGAACTGGATTTCGGGAGCGGGCATCGATGTGTTTCCTGTGGAGCCGCCGCCGAAGGACGATCCGCTGTTTGCGCTGGAGAACGTGATTGTGGCCCCGCACGCGCTGGCCTGGACGACGGAGCTAATGAACGACAACGGCACGGAGGCGAGCGATGCCGTGCTGGCGGTGGCGCGGGGTGAGATTCCCAATGGCGTGGTGAACCGCGAGGTGCTGCAGCATCCGAAGTTCCTGGCCAAGCTGGAGCGGCGGCGCAAGTGAAGGTGGTCGCGGTTCCCGATGATGCGCCGGCGGTGCTGGCGCTGAGCCCGTCGTTTGCGCGGCTGCGGGCGGCTGCCGGGGTGCGTCACTTCGATTCGCTGCCGGGCGCGGAGGATGTGCTGGTGGAGCGTGTGCGCGGGGCCGAGGCGATGGTGAACATCCGCTCGTCGACGAAGATCACGCGGCGTGTGATGGAGCGGTGCGCGGGGTTGCGGATGGTGAGCATCTGGGGGACGGGCACGGACAATGTCGATCTCGATGCGGCGCGCGAGATGGGGATCCGCGTGACGAACACGCCGGCGGTTTCGGCCACTTCGATTGCCGAACACACGCTGGCACTGATGCTGGCGGTGGCGCGGCGGATTCCGTTGATCGACGGGCGTGTGCGGGCAGGAGAGTGGCCGCGCGGGGGCATGGTGCAGTTGCATGGCAAGACGCTGGGCGTGATTGGGTTGGGGGAGATCGGGCGGCGGTTTGCCCGGTTGGGGGAGGCGATCGGCATGCGCGTGGTGACCTGGACGATGCATCCGAGGCCGGAGTTGGGATTCGCGCATGTGGAACTGGATCAGTTGCTGGCGGAGAGCGATGTGGTGAGCGTGCATCTGCGCTTGAGCGAGCAGACGCGGGGCTTTCTGGGGGCGGAGCAGTTGGCGCTCATGAAACGGGGCGCGATTGTGGTGAACACGGCGCGCGGTCCGATTGTGGATGAAGGGGCGCTGATGGAGGCCCTGGAGTCAGGCCATTTGGCGGGCGCGGGGTTGGATGTGTTCGAGGTGGAGCCGCTTCCGCCGGGCCATGCGTGGACACAGATGCCGAACGTCGTGCTGTCGCCTCATGCGGCGGGCATCACGGCGGAGGCTCTGGAGGCAGGCCTGGCGATGGCTGTGGACAACGTGCTGGCGCACTTCGCGGGCAAGGCGCAACACGTGGTGGCCTGAGGCGCGGCCCTGCCAGGCGATGCCCTGCTACATGTACATGCCGCCGTTGACGTCGAGCACGTGGCCGGTGATGTAGCTGGCGCCGTCGCCGGCGAGGAAGGCCACGGCGGCGGCGATATCGTCGGGCTTGCCAAGGCGCTTCAGGGGGATGCGGCCGAGGAGACCGGTCTTGAGGTCGTCACCGAGCACGGCGGTCATGTCGGTTTCGATAAAACCGGGGGCGACGGCGTTGACGGTGACGTTCCGGCTGGCCATCTCCTGGGCGAGCGATTTGGTGAGGCCGATGAGTCCGGCTTTGGAGGCGACGTAGTTGGCCTGGCCGGGGTTGCCCGCCTCGCCGACGACGGAGCTGATATTGATGATCCGGCCCCAGCGTTCGCGCATCATACCTTGCAGCACCTGCTGGATGCAGAGAAACGCGCCTGTCAGATTGGTTTTCAGCACGGCCTCCCAGTCCTCAAGCTTCATGCGCAGGGCGAGGGTATCGCGCGTGATGCCGGCGTTGTTGACGAGGATGTGGACGGGGCCGAACTCCTTGGCCGCGGCAAAGGCCTGGGCGATCGAGTCGGGCGAGGCGAGGTCGATTTCGACGACGAACGCCTCGGCGCCGAGGGCGTGGATCTCGGCGGCCACCTCTTCCAACTTCTCGCGTTGCCGGGCGGCGACCACGACGCGGGCCCCCGAGCGGGCGAGTGCAAGCGCGCAGGCGCGGCCGATTCCGCGACTGGCGCCGGTAACAAAAGCAGTCCGATTTGTCATAGTGTGTCCCAAATTGTTTAGAGTAGACGAAAGCGGCTGTGCGCGTGAGGGAGCAGTGAATTCCGCCGGCAGGTGCATGAAGGAGAAGGCATGGCCTATCAAGATTTGAGGGCGTTCATCGCCGCGCTGGAAAAGGCGGGCGAGCTGAAGCGCATATCGCTCGAAGTGGATCCGGTGCTGGAGATCACCGAGTTTGCCGACCGCGCGGTGAAGCGCGGCGGTCCGGCGCTCTTGTTCGAAAAGCCGAAGGGGCACACGATTCCGGTGCTCATCAATGCGTTTGCGAGCGACCGCCGGATGGAGATCGCCCTGGAGGTGGATTCGGTCGACCTGATTGCGCAACGGATCGCCGAATACCTGCAAATGCGCATGCCGGAGGGCATTCTCAACAAATTGAAGATGCTGCCGGTGCTGGCCGAAGTGGGCGCGTTTTTCCCGAAGATCGTCAACGACGGGCCGTGCAAGGAAGTGATCAAGCGCGAGAAATTTTCGCTGCATGACTATCCGGTGCTGAAGTGCTGGCCGGGCGATGGCGGTCCGTTCGTGACGCTGCCGATGGTGTTTTCGAAGAACCCGGTGACGGGCAAGCGCAACTGCGGCTGCTACCGCATCCAGATCTACGACGAGCGCACCACGGGCATGCACTGGCAGACGCACAAGCAGGGAGCGGACCATTACCGGCGGCTGAAACAGGAAGGCAAGGTAACGCGCATGGAGGCGGCGGTGGCGATTGGCGCCGACCCGGCGACGATGTACTCAGCCATCCTGCCGCTGCCGCCTGACCTCGATGAGATGATGATCGCCGGATTCCTGCGCAAGAAGCCGGTGGAGATGGTGAAGTGCGAGACGGTGGACATCGAGGTGCCGGCCAACGCGGAGATCGTATTGGAGGGCTACCTGGAACTGGGCGAGTTGCGTGTGGAGGGCCCGTTCGGCGATCATACGGGATTCTACTCGCTTGAAGACGACTATCCCGTCTTCCACGTCACTTGCGTCACGCAGCGGAAGAATCCCATTTACGCGACCACGATTGTCGGTCCGCCGCCCATGGAGGATTACTACATGGGCAAAGCGATCGAGCGGATTTTTCTTCCCCTGATGCGCATGCAACTGCCCGAGGTGCGCGACATTTGCATGCCCGCCGAAGGTATCTTTCACAACCTGATTCTCGTTTCCATCAGGAAGACCTATCCCGGTCAGGCGCGCAAAGTGATGCATGCCATTTGGGGCCTGGGCCAGGCGATGTTCTCCAAGGTGATCGTCGTCGTCGATGAAGAAGTGGACGTGCAGAACGTGAGCACGACGGCCTGGCAGGCTCTCAACAATATCGACCCGCAGCGCGACATTGAGTTCGTGATGGGTCCCATCGATTCGCTCGACCACGCCAGCCGGTTGCCGAACTACGGTTCGAAGATGGGCGTGGACGCGACGCGGAAGTGGCCCGAGGAGGGCTTCACGCGGCGCTGGCCGGGCGTGATCACGATGGCTCCCGAGGTGCGCGCGCGCGTGGATGATCTCTGGAAGAAAGCCGGCCTGTAGCAGGGCGGCATAGAGGGAGGCCGGATGGTTCCGACGATCAAGCTGTCGGTGATTCAGGTGCTCGGCCTGGCCGGGTTTGGCATTGTGCTGGGGGCGTGGCTGAAGCGCATGTTCCCGGCGCTGGACCGGTTGAACATTCCGGCGTCGATCACGGGCGGGTTGATTTATGCCATCGCCGTGGTGGCGTTGCGCGATCGCGTGATGAACTTCGAGTTCGACATGGCGTTGCGCGACATCCTCATGATCGGCTTTTTCACTACGGTGGGCATGAGCGCGAGCGTGCGGTTGTTGAAGATCGGCGGCAAGCTGGTGTTGTATGCGCTGCTGGTTTCAGTCGCCGGCGTGACGCTGGAAAACGTGCTGGGTGTTTCGCTGGCGACGGCGCTGGGGTTGCATCCGTTAATGGGTGTGCTGGCGGGGTCGGTTTCGCAAGCCGGGGGACCGGCAACGGCGCTGGCGTTTGGCCCGACGTTTGAGAGCGTGGGGGTGGCGGGCGGCACGGCGGCGGGGCTGGCGTCGGCGATCTTCGGCATCGTCAGCGGCGGCTTGCTCGGCGGATGGGTGGGGGGCAAGCTGATCCGCGACAATGATCTTCATGCCAAGGCGGGCAAGGACGGCGCTTCGTTTCACATCGAGGAACCGCCCGACAGCACGTTTCTGGGCAACGTGATCGCAATTGGGATTGCGATGGCGGCGGGTTCTCTGGTGAGCGCGCGGTTTGAGGCCTGGGGGTTGACGCTGCCGGCCTACATTGGCGCGATGATCTGCGCCGCTGTGATCCGCAACTTCGACGATACCACTGGCTGGTTCCACATCTCGCAGCACAAGATGGATGAAATCGGACACATTTCTCTTGAATTGTTCATGGGGATGGCGTTGCTGACGCTGAAGCTGTGGGAACTGGTTCACCTGGCGTTGCCGGTGCTGGTGATTCTGCTGGCCGAGATCGCGCTGGTGCTGCTGCTGTGCCGCTATCTTGTGTTCCGCGTGATGGGGCGCAACTATACGGCGGCGGTAATGGCGAGCGGCTACTGCGGCTTCATGCTGGGAACTTCGGCCAATGCGATTGCCTGCATGGGCGAGGTGGCGCGCAAGTTCGGTCCGGCGCCACAGGCGTTCTTTGCCATCAGCATCGTGGGGGCCTTCCTCATCGACTTCGTAAATGCGCTGATCATCAACACCTGCATCAATCTGCTGAAGTAGCGGGGGGACGCGGGACGCCGTCACACACGCTTCACAGGGCTGCGGTACGCTGATTCCCATATGGAAGCGTAAGGAGGGGCTGCATGCCCGGCGTGCAGCGCCGAATTTTCAGGGCAGTTCTGCCCATCGTGTGGAGAGAAACGGTTCGACCACCATTCGCTCTCGCTGGCGCATTTCTTCGAACACGCCTTCGAGGCGTTTGTGCATTTCGACGGAGCTGTTTTCCGCACGCTGAGGACGCTGGTGGCGCGGCCCGGGCGGCTGGCGGCCGATTACGTGCGCGGTTGCCGCAAGCCGTACTTGGCGCCCGTGCAGTTGTTCCTGCTGATGAACGTGCTCTACTTCGCGGCCACGGCGGTGAACGGGTGGAACACGCTGAACACGGACCTGCGGACGCATGTGACGGGGACGTGGCACGCTTCGCTGGCGAAGTCGATGGTGGTGAAGAAGTTGGCGTCGACGGGGGTGGCCGAGGCGGAGTATGTGAAGGCGTTCGACGCGAAGTCCGGGACGAAGGCGAAGTCGCTGGTGATTCTCATGGTGCCGGTGTTTGCGTTGCTGGTGGCGGCCGTGCGCGTGAGGCAGAAGCGGTATTTCGTGGAGCACGTGGTGTTCTCGGTGCACTTCTATGCGTTCTTTCTCCTCCTATTTGCGATTTCGACCAGCGTCACAACGCTGGTGTTGGCCGGGCTCAGCGGCGTGGGGGTGAGGCCGGGAAATGTGGCGTTGGACCAGGTGACCAGCAGCATCACTCTGGCCATCTGGTGGGTCTACTTGAGCGTGGCGATGGCGGAGACGGGGACGCTCGCGCGCGCGCGGGCCGCGGCGCAGGGATTGGCGCTTACGTTTGGCGCGGTGGGCGTGTTGTACCTGTACCGGTTCCTGCTGTTCCTGGCGGGCTACTTCACGACGGCGTAGGGGGCGGCGCTTCGGTGCGGGCGGGCAGCAGGACGCGGAAGACGCTGCCTTCGCCGGGCGTGGATTCGACGGCGATCTTGCCGCCGTGCTCGTCAATGATGCGCGAGACGATAGCGAGGCCGAGCCCGATGCCGGACGGCTTGGTGGTGAAGAAGGGGTTGAAGATGTTCTCGACGTGTTCGGGGGCGATGCCGGAGCCGCGGTCGATAATGGCGATCTCCACCGTGCCGGCCGAGGCGCGTGTCTTGAGGGTGATGACGCCTTCGGGCGGGCTGGCTTGCGCGGCGTTCAGCAGCAGGTTGGAGACAACGCGTTCGAGCATGACGGCATCGAGCTGGAACGGACGCACGTCGGTGGAGTAGTTTTTGTAGATGGTGACGTTGAGCGGCGGCTGGTAGCGTTCGATTTCGGCGACGGCGCGGTCGAGCACCTCGTCGAGGCTGCGCAGTTCGTAATGGAGATGGAGCGGCCGTGAGAAATCGAGGAAGCGGGTGATGAGGGAGTTGAGGCGGTCGACCTCCTCGGCGATGTAGCCGGAGAGTTCGCGGACGACGGGCGGTTCGGCGGGGGCGCCGCGGAGGAGGAGCTCGGCGGAGGCTTTCATGGTGCCGAGCGGATTGCGCAACTCATGGGCGAGTCCGGCGGTGAGCTGGCCGAGGGCGGCGAGACGTTCGGTGCGGCGGACAGCGGCCTCGGCGGCTTGCAGCGAGCGGTTGGCGGCGGCCAGTTCCTCAGCGGTGGCCTGGTAGCGCAACGCCTGCTGGCGGCTGGCTTTGACGAGGGTGTGGGTGAGGAAGGCGACCATGGCCAGCAGCAGGGCGCGCAGGGCGAGCTCCTGGATTTGCGAATTGGGAAGGAAGTAGCGGTCCCAATCGAGGAAGAGAAGGAACGAGAGATAACTGCCGACGGCGAGGGCGTAGATGAGGACGGTGCCCCAGGCGCCGAGCAGGGTGGCGGCCGAGACGATGGGGACGAGCAGGATGAGGTAGTAGGAGGAGTTGATGGAGCCGGTGACGCCGATGAGGAGGTAGCTGAGCAGGAGTTTGATGAAGACCGACAGCCAGGCGCCGCGGGGTGTGTGGAGGCTGCGCCAGCGGGGCTCGGCGATCTGAAAAGCGGCCAGCGCTGAGAGCAGTTCCATCTCGGCGTCGTTGCGCGCACTGCTGGCCGCGGCGAGGCCGCCGAAGAGGGCGAGCCAGGCGACGTCCTGAAGGCGGATGCGCCAGGAGGGCGGGGCGTCGAGCGATGGATTGTCGTGCGGCGGCACTGAGCTCATGATAGAGCGTGGGAGGGCATATGGCGGCGCGGAGCAAAATTCTACCGGTTCCTTACTTCATACAGCCTGACCACACGACGTGCCAGGCGACCGTGCTCAAGATGTTCGCGGCCTACCTGCAACCGGGCAACGCGGGGGCGCAGGTGGCGGTGAAGGGCGAGATCCACAAGATCAAGAAGACGATTAACGACGACCCAAAGCGCCCGCAGAAGAAGATGCGGAACGCCCACGAAAATTTCCGCTGGTGGCTGCAGGAGCAGTTTCCGCTGTATGAATTTGAGCGGGCTTCGTTCGGTTTGCCGTGGGAGGCGATCGACTGGATTGTGCGGCACATCGACGATGATTTTCCGGTGCTGACCGGGGTGAGCCACGAGCGCGTGGCCGGGCACATCATCCTGATCGTGGGCTACCGGAACTACCGGCCAATGACGTCGAGCGTGGACCTGGAGTTCATTGTTCACGACCCGTACGGCAAGTTTGATCCGACGTTGAAGTCGAAGCAATTCGGCAACCGGCGCAAGGAAGGCGGCATGTGCGCGCCGGCGGGCGGCGAGACGGGTCCTGGGCAGGCGGTTTCGCTTGGGGCGAACGAAGTGGGGCGGCACAAGAAGAACGATCCGCTGATGTGGTATCTGCTCTCGGCCCGGCGGAAGCAGCAGGTGTACCGGTTGTAACGGCACGGGGCGTGCGGCGCGCGCTTGCGTTGTGCCAGAATGAGGGGGAACTTCGCTTTCTCGCATGAATCCCACTGCCCCCCAAGATCCGGTTCAGAACGACCAGACCGGCTCCACCCCAGAAGAATCTTTTGGCGATATCCTCTCGCAATTTGAGAGCGAACACCGCCACACGACGGAAGCCGTCGGCGAATCGGTAAACGGTACCGTTGTCTCCATTGGAGAAGACGCCGTGCTGATCGACGTCGGCCGCAAGTCAGAAGGGGCGCTGGCGCTGGCCACCGTGACGGCGCCTGACGGCACCGTGATGGTGAAGCCGGGCGACCAGGTGTCGGTGACCATCACCGGGCGGCATCCGGAAGGGTTCTACCTGCTGTCGAAGGTGCATGTGGCCGTTCCCAAGGATTGGAGCGGGCTGCAGCAGGCCTTCAACGACCGGGCGATCATCACGGGTACTGTGACCGAGGTGGTGAAGGGCGGCCTGCGCGTGGACGTGGGTGCGACGGCCTTCATGCCGGCATCGCGCAGCGGCGCACGCGACGTGGCCGAGATGGAAAAGCTGGTGGGCGCGCAGATTGAGTGCCGCATCACGAAGCTCGATACGGAAAAAGAAGACGTGGTGGTGGACCGCCGCATTGTGCTCGAAGAGCTGGCGGCGAAGGCCAAGGAAGAGCGGTTCTCAGCCATCCAGGAAGGCACGGTGATGATGGCGACCGTGCGCAGCCTGACCGACTTCGGCGCGTTTTGCGACCTGGGCGGCGTGGACGGATTGCTGCACATCTCCGACATGGCCTGGCAACGCGTGGCCAAGCCCGATGAGATTGTGAAGACGGGCGAGCAGATTCAGGTGAAGGTGCTGAAGGTTCAGCCGGAGAAGAAGAAGATTTCGCTCGGCCTGAAGCAACTGACGAAGGACCCCTGGACCGTGGCCGCCGAGACGATTCACGTGGGCGACCGCGTGAAGGGCAAGGTGGTGCGGTTGGCTGATTTCGGCGCGTTCATCGAACTGCTGCCGGGCGTGGACGGGTTGATTCACGTGACGGCGCTGAGCTGGGACAAGCGCATTCGCAAGCCGGGCGACATCCTGAAGGTGGATGAATACGTCGAGGCCGTGGTGCTTGGCGTGAACCTGGCGGACAAGAAGATTTCGCTGAGCCTGAAGCAGGCCATCGGCGATCCGTGGGAAGAGGTGGTGCGGCAGTACCCGGTGGGTTCGATTGTGGAGAAGCCGGTGACGAGCCTGGCCAACTTCGGCGCGTTTGTCGAAGTGGAGAACGGCATCGAGGGCATGATCCACATCGGCGACATCACGCGCGAGAAGCGGCTGCAGCACCCGAAGGAAGCGCTGACGGTGGGGCAGACGGTGAAGGCGCAGGTGACCGAGGTGGACAACGAGCGGCGCAGGCTGCGGCTGTCAGTAAAGGCGCTGGAGCCGACCTCGGCCGACGTGTTCATTTCCGAGAGCGAAGTGGGCTCAGTGGTGAGCGGGCGCGTGGTGAAGATGCGCGGCGAGCGGGCCGACGTGGAACTGGGCGAGGGCGTGCACGCGATGTGCCGGCTTGCCGGTTCGGGCTCGGGCGACGCGGGCGCGAAGGGGAGTGGCTCGGCGGATCTGGGTTCGCTGTCGGCGATGCTGGCGGCGAAGTGGAAATCCGGCGGTCCGTCGATGGATCCGAACGCACTGCGCGAGGGTCAGGTGCGGCGATTCAAGATTGTGGCTATGGATGCGCAGTCGAAGAAGATTGAGGTGGAGTTGGAGAAGTAGGGGGGGCAACTCGGCACCGGAGCAGTTTGACAAAAGCTGTCAAGATTCAACGGGCATAAGAGTAGAATTGGGAATCTACTCATATGCCCGTTCCTGATTTTCAGTCGTTCTTCATGCCTGTCTTGAACCGCATGGCCGATGGCGGCGAGCACCCCACCACAGAGCTGAGAGAGAGCATCGCAGCCGATTTGAAGCTCTCTCAAGAAGACATCGCAGAGAAACTCCCAAGTGGGGCTCAGACTGTCTTCGCCAACCGTGTCGCGTGGGCTTGTGTATACCTGATGAAGGCCGGCGCGTTAGAACGCCCCAAGAGGGCCGTGTTCAGAATCACGAGCCGTGGGCGTGAGTTGCTTGGATTGAACCTCGCAAGGCTCACAGTGCAGCATCTGTACCGGTATCCAGAATTCCTGGCATTTCACAAGGGGCAACGCGCCGGTACCGTGGCCGGACACGCGCAAGAGCCAAAGGAAGAGCGGGATCAAACCCCTGAAGAGCAACTTGCCGACGCGTACAAGGTGCTCCGCGAGTCGCTGGCCAATGACCTCTTGGAAACGGTGAAGAGTGCCTCTCCCCGTTTCTTCGAGGAATTGGTCGTGGATTTACTCGTCGCTATGGGATATGGCGGATCGGTGGAGGATGCGGGGAAGGCGGTCGGTAAGTCAGGGGATGGGGGGGTGGATGGAATCATCAAGGAAGATAAGCTGGGGCTTGACGTTGTCTATGTGCAGGCGAAGCGGTGGAGTGACTCGGTGGGGAGGCCGGTTGTCCAAGCGTTTGCGGGAAGCCTCGAAGGGTTCCGCGCCAGAAAGGGTGTACTCATCACCACTTCATACTTTTCCCGGGACGCGATGGAGTATGTTCGGATGATCGAGAAGCGAATCGTGCTGATCGATGGCAGTCAGCTTGCTGATTTGATGATCGACCACGACATCGGAGTCAATACAACCCATACGTACAAGATCAAGCGGCTTGATTCCGATTACTTCGAGGAGTCCTGAGCGCTCTCGTACAAAGTGAGCCTCAAAAAGCCACGTAAACCTGCGCGGAGTCCCAGGGTACGGGTGCTATGTGACGGTGTGCTGACGCTTCGCTCAGTTGAACGCCGTTTTTTCCGGGCCGAAGGCGTAGAGGGCGCTACGTGTGCGCAGGTAGACGGTGTTGTCGACGATAGCGGGGGTGGCGTGGCAGATGTCGTCGAAGTCGCTCACGGCTAGGACTTCCCATTCGGGGCCGGCTTTGAGCGCCGCCAGTTTGCAGCCTTCACTCATCACAAACACCTTGCCGTCGGCGGCGATGGGGGAGCTGTAGAAGGGCTCCTGGAGGCCGGGCAGGCGGCCTTGTTTGTGGACCTCGCCGGTTTTCGGGTCGAGCGTGGTCAGGATGCCGCTGTCTTTCACCATGTAGAGCACGCCATTGTAGAGCAGAGGCGAGGGGACGTTGGGGAGCGACTTGGAGTAAGTCCACTTGATGTTATGCGTCATGTCGCCGGAGCCGCCGAGTTTGATGGCGCGGATGCCGTTCACGACGGAGCGCTTCGATTGATAGAGCTTCCAGTCGCGCTCGCCTAAGTAGCCGTCGACATCGAGGTCGTAGGAGACCCATTCCTTGGGGATTTTTGGGTAGGTCGCGGCTACCTCTTCCTTACTCAACTTACCGTCCTTGTTGGCGTCGAGTTTGTCGAGGGTTTCGCGGAATGTGGGGATCACTTCCTGCTGGCCGGGGTCGGCTTCACCGGCCCAGCCGAGGACGTAGATGTTATCGGCGTCCATGACGGGCGTGGGCTTCAATTGCCACGTCAGGCCGCGCGAATACCAGACGACTTCGCCGGTTTCCACCTGGTAGGCGGTGAGTTGGTAGGAGCCTGCGAGCAGGACCTGGGCGGGTCCGTTGGCGGGCTTGTAGAGAATGGGCGTGGAGAAGCCGCGCGTGTATTCGGGGCGTTCGACGCGCCATTTCACCTTGCCGGTGTCCTTGTTCACGGCGAGGAAGAAGGAGCCGGATTCGGCGTCGCAGGGTTGCAGGAGCGTGGAGCCGGAGAGGACGGGCGAGGCGGCTTGGCCAAAGGGATTGTTGAAGGGGCCGAGCGGGAGGCGCCAGCGCTCGCGGCCGTCGTGGGTGAAGGAGATGAGGCCGTAATCAACGAAGAAGGCGTAGACGTTCTGGCCGTCGGAGGTGGGCGTGGGGGAGGCGGGGGAGTTGGTTTTGTGGAGTTCCTGGGTGCGGGGGCGGGGGATGTCGCGGCGCCAGAGTTCGCGGCCTGTGGCGCGGTCGAGGGCGATGAGGTAGAGCTTGGGGCCGTCGAAGGCGGTGAGGAAGATGTGCTGGCCGACGATGATGGGGGAGGAGTGGCCGGCGGGGAGGGCGGTTTTCCAGCGGGCGGCGGCAGGGTCAAAGGAGGCGGGGATATTGGTGGAGGTGGAGATGCCGGCGGAGTTGGGGCCACGGAACTGGGGCCAGTCGGCGGCATGGACGAGGGCGCAGAGGCCGAAGGCGCAGACAAGGGTGGCGAGGGTGGTGGCTCTCAAACGCATGGGGGAAGGATATCGCAAGTGGGCCCGCGGCGGGCGCACGCTGCCGCCTATTCCGCGATGGCGAGCAGATGGCCGCGGGTGCGGTAGTAGAGCACGCCGTCGCTCGCAGCCGGTGTAGCCATGGCGATTTCGCCGAGGAGGTTCTTGGCGAGCAGTTCGTATTGCGGCCCGGCGCGGATGACGTAGACCTCGCCTTCCTCGCTGGCGAAATAGAGCTTGCCGCCGGCGGCGATGGGCGAGGAGGTGAAGCCGGTGGTGCCTTCGCCTAGGCGCTGCGTGTATTGCAGCTTGCCGGTGCGGGCGTCGTAGACCTTGAGGACGCCGCGGTCCGAGCAGGAGTAGAGCAGGTCGCCGAGGATGAGCGGGGTCTGCATGTAGGCGCCGTTGCGGGGTTCCATCCAGGCGAGGCCAGGGCTGGTGGTCGAGTTGGCGGCGGGGGTGATGTCGCCGGTGGCATCGGGTTTCACGGCGTAGAGCGGGGCGGGGCCGCCGTGGGCGTTCGTGATGTAGATCAGGCCGTGGGCGAGGATGGGCGTGGGGACAACGATGTCGCCGAGCGATTTCAAGCGCCAGAGCTCGCGGCCGGTGGCGAGGTCGTAGGCGGCGATGTAGGGCCAGCCGTTGGTGACGATTTGCGTGCGGCCAGCGGCGGCGATGACGGCGGGCGTGGACCAGCTATGGTGCGAGACGCCGTCGCGGTTCGTGCGCCAGAGTTCCTTGCCGGTGGCGGCATCGAGGACGACGAGGAACGAGCCTTTCTTCTGGTCGCATTGCAGGATGACCTTGTCCTGGTAGAGGACGGGCGAGCTGGCGGTGCCCCATTGCAGGTCGTAGCCTTGCGGGCCGAGGTCGAAGGCGCCGAGGTCCTTGCTCCAAAGGAGCTCGCCGTCAAGCGAATAGGCGTAGACGCCCTGCGAGCCGAAGTAGGCGATGAGGCGCTTGCCGTCGGTGGCCGGAGTGGAGTTGGCGTGGGTGGCCTTGGTGTGGCGCTTGGTGCGCGGGGCGGAGGACTGGGCGGTCTGCTGCCAGAGGGTTTTGCCGGTGCGTTTGTCGAGGGCGAGCACGACCCAGCTTTGGCGGCCGTTGTCGTCGGCGGGGTCGCCGGCGCCGTAGAGGCCGACCTTGAGCGGCGCGTTGCCGGATTCGCTCACGGCTGTGGTGAGGAAGATGCGGTCGCCCCAGATGATGGGCGAGGAGTGGGCGAGGCCGGGAATGGGGACGCGGAAGCGGATGTTGCGGGCGGGGCCGGTGGTGGAGTCGGCGTTCCAGGAAGAGGCCAGCTTGCCGGGGGCGGCGCCCTCGGAGGCGGTGCCACGGAAGGCGGGCCAGTGTTCGGCGTGGGCGGCGGAGGCGAGGGCGAGAAGCAGGATGGCGTGGCGCATGAGGTTCCCCTATTCAGCGATGGCGACCAGGTGGCCGCGGGTGCGGTAATAGAGCACGCCGTCGCTGGCGGCGGGTGTGGCCATGGCGATTTCGCCGAGGAGGTTCTTGGCGAGCAACTCGTATTGCGGCCCTTCGCGGAGGACGTACACTTCGCCTTCCTCGCTGGCAAAGTAGAGCTTGCCTCCGGCGGCGACGGGTGAGGACGAAAAGCCAGTGGTGCCTTCGCCGAGGCGCTGCGTGTAGTGGAGCTTGCCGGTGCGGGCGTCGTAGACCTTGAGGATGCCGCGGTCAGAGCACGAATAGAGCAGGTCGCCGAGGACGAGGGGCGTTTGCATGTAAGCGCCGTTGCGGGGCTCCATCCAGGCGACGCCGGCGCTCGATCGGGCATCGGCGGCGGGGGTGATGTCGCCGGAGGCGTCGGGCTTCACGGCATAGAGCGGGGCGGGGCCGCCATGGGCGTTGGTGATGTAGATGAGGCCGTGGGCGAAGACGGGCGTGGGGACGGGGAGGTCGCCGAGCGACTTCAAGCGCCAGAGTTCCTTGCCGCTGGCGAGGTCGTAAGAAGCTATGAACGGGAAGCCGTTGGTGACCACCTGTGTGCGGCCGGCGGTGTTGATGATGGCCGGAGTGGACCAGCTGTGGTGGGAGACGGCGGAGCGGTCGACGCGCCAGAGTTCGCGGCCGTTGCTGGCGTCGAGGGCAACGAGGAAGGAGCCTTGCTTCTGGTCGCACTGGAGGATGACTTTGTTGTCGTGGAGGGCGGGCGAACTGGCGGTGCCCCATTGGGAATCGTAGCCTTTGAGGCCGGGGTCGAAGGTGCCGAGGTCCTTGCTCCAGAGCGGCTTGCCGTCGAGCGAATAGGCATAGACGCCCTGTGAGCCGAAGAAGGCAATGAGGCGCTTGCCGTCGGTGACGGGCGAGGAGTTGGCGTGGGTGGCCTTGGTGTGGCGCTGCGTTTTGGGAACGGCGGTTTGGGCGGTGCGCTGCCAGAGGACCTTGCCGGTGCGCTTATCGAGGCAGAGCACGACCCAGCTTTGCGTGCCGTTGTCGTTGGCCGAGGCGATGTCGCCATAGAGGCCGACCTTGAGCTGCGCTTCGCCCTGCTGGCTGACGGCCGAGGTGAGATAGATGTGGTCGCCCCAGATGATGGGCGAAGAGTGGGCGAGGCCGGGGATGGGGACGCGGAAGCGGATGTTGCGGGCGGGGCCGTTGGTGGAGTCGGCGTTCCAGGAGGAGGCGAGCGGGGCAGGGGAGACGCCCTGGGCGTCGGGGCCGCGGAAGGCGGGCCAGTGTTCGGCTTGGGCGGTGGAGGAGAGAGTGAGCGCGAGGAGCAACGCGAGGCTACGCATGATGCGATGGTAGCGCGAGAGAAGGCTGCGAAGGGTGTGTGTTATCGTGGTTGATGTCCCCCCGCGCGGCGTTCCTGGAGCGCAGTGCGCACAATCGGGCCGGTAGCTCAGTCGGTAGAGCATTTGACTTTTAATCAAAGGGTCGCGGGTTCGAGTCCCGCCCGGCTCACCAGTTTTTCACATCCTGACTGGTGGGTGATTACCTCTCCTGCACACATTTGTCCGCTTTGACTGGGAGCGAGGTTTTCTCCCTCGTTTAGGAGTACCGATTGCCGTTGCCTCAAGCCCCGGAACATGATAAGTTTGGGGCGGGAACGGAGACCGGTTGGCCGACGTCCCCGAGAACAGCACATGCTGCCTCAAGATCACCCACCGAGCAAACAGCACAACCTCAATAGACTCGGCGTGGCGACCTCACCTCAAGGAGGACCCACTCGTGGAAGCACTCAAAACAGATGAAGAATTGAAGGCGCATCTGATGATGACGCACCCCGAATTCCGGCTGAACTACGAACAGCATCACGAATTCGAGCTCCGGCTGAACGATCTGGAGTCGAAAGCGCACCTCAGCGACGACGAACAGATGGAAGAGGTTCGGCTGAAGAAGTTGAAGCTTCATGCCAAAGACCGGATGCTGGAGATCATGGCCCGCTACCGAACGGAGCATGTCACTGCGTAATGATCAGATGCGCCTTTGACGCATTGCAGTTGCACTGATAGTGAGAACTGGGGATCGCGGAAACGCGGTCCCCAGTTGCATTTAGGCGTGTCTAGCGGGTGAGGAACGCGCGAATGCGCTCGACGGCTTCGAGCAGGTTCTCCAGCGAGTTGGCGTAGGAAAAGCGAAGATAGCCTTCCCCATAAGCGCCAAAGGCCGTGCCGGAAAGGCAGGCCACGCCGGCCTGTTGGAGCAGGTCGTCGGCCAGCTGCCTGGCCGGACGGCCGGTGCCGGTGATGTTGGGGAAGGCGTAGAAGGCGCCTTCGGGCATGCGGCAGTGGAAGCCGGGCAGGGTGTTGAGGGCGGCGATGAAGGCATCGCGGCGGCGCTTGAACTCCGCCACCATTTTCGTGACATCGTCCTGGGGACCGGTGAGCGCGGCCAGGCCGGCGCGCTGGGTGAAACTGGCGGTGCAGGAGTTGGAGTTGACCATCAGTTTGTTGACCGCTTCGGCCAGCCAGGGGGGCATGACGCCATAGCCGAGGCGCCAGCCGGTCATCGCGTAGGTCTTCGAGAAACCGTCGAGGATGATCGTCTTTTCCTGCATGCCGGGGAAGGAGGCGATGGAGACGGGTTTTTCGCCGTAGACGATGCGGCAGTAGATCTCGTCGGAGAGGATCATAAGATCGCGGTCGCGCAGCATGTTGGCGATTTCGGCCATGTCCTCAGGCGGGATGAGCCCGCCGGTGGGGTTTTGCGGCGAGTTCAGGACGACCATCTTCGTCCTGTCGTTGAGGCTCGAGCGGAGGACGTCGAGGTCAAAGGAGAAGCCGCGGTCTTCCACCAGCGGCACGGGCACGGGCCTCGCTCCGAGGAAGGCGATCATCGATTCATAGATGGGGAAGCCGGGGTTGGGGAAGATGACCTCATCACCCTCTTCGAGCAGGGCGAGCATAGGGAAGAAGATGATGGGCTTGCCACCGGGGACGACGGAGACCATGTTGGCGCTGACGGGAATGTTGCGCGTGGAGGCGATGTGTTGGGCGATCACCTCGCGAAAATCGGGAAAGCCCTGGGTGGGGCCGTAGTGAGTCCATTCGTCGTCAAGCGCCTGTTTGGCGGCGGCCACGACGTTGGGCGGGGTGGCGAAGTCGGGTTCGCCGATTTCGAGGTGGATGATGGAGCGCCCCTGGGCTTCCAGCGCGCGGGCCTTGACCAGAACTTCAAAAGCGCCTTCCACCAGGAGGCGCGACATACGATTGGCGAGTTGCACGGTTTAGATCCTTTGGAAGAAGGCCACGCCGGCGCGTTCTTCGACGAGAGAGACGGCGTCGCCGATGGAGACCGCAGGACCGGCGATGCGCACCGTACGGCGTGAGCCGTCGGCGAATTCCACGATGGCAAGCTGGTACGGCGCTTCGGCGGCGAGGGACTCGGGCGGGGCGTAAACGGTGGTTTCCGTGTATACGATGGCCTGCATCCACTTTGAGGATACAGCGCCGGGCGATTTTCTGATACCGGGGGCTGGCGCGAGGCGTCTGAAGAAAGGAATGATCCGGTCCGTTTTCTCCTTACTACTGGTGTGTTCGTTAAGCTGGGCGCAGGACACCGCGGGTGTTGGCGCCGTGGAGGGTGTCGTTTCGGATGCCGCGGGGGCAGGGGCGGCGGGCGTGGAAGTTTGCGTTGGCGACTCTGGCCGGTGCGCGCAGACAGGTGCCGATGGGAAATTTCGCATTGCCGACCTGAGGCCCGGCAGTTACGTGCTGGCGTTGAAGAGCGCTGGCGCTACCGCCGCTTCCAACGCCTCCGTGGAGGTGCGCGCTGGTTTGACGGCCCAGGTGGAACTGAAGCTGGCCCAGTTGGAGGCGCAGCGTGAATCAGTGACGGTGACGGCGAGCGTGTTCGTTGAGCCGGAGGAGATCAAGAGTTCAAGCTTCCTGGTGACGAATGAAGAGGTGTTCAAAACGGCCGGCGCGCTGCAGGATGTGAGCCGGTACATTCAGACGCTGCCGGGCGTGGTGATCGGCTCGGACGATTTCCGCAACGACATCATTGTGCGGGGCGGCTCACCGTTGGAGAACCTGTTCATCGTCGACAATGTGGAGATCCCCAATATCAATGCCTTTGCCAACTTTGCCTCGGCGGGCGGCACGGTGGGCATTCTCGATGCGGCGCTGATTCAGGACACCACCTTCCTCACCGGCGGCTATCCTGCGCCTTACATCAACCGCACATCGAGCGTGTTGCAGGTGACCCAGCGCGAGGGCAAGCGCGACGGCTTCGGGGGGCGGGCCACGTTGGGCTTTGCCGGCGCGGGCGCGATCTTCGAAGGGCCGCTGGCCAAGGGCAAAGGGGCGTGGATCAGCTCCGTGCGCCGCAGCTTCCTCGATTTGTTCACCAAGGACATCGGCGTCGGCGGCGTGCCGGCGGTGTATACGTTCAACAACAAGGTTGTGTATGACCTTTCGCCGCGCGATCGTGTGTGGGGCGTGAGCATCACGGGAGTGGATCGCATCCGGCTGGGCGCCATTCAGGACAAAACGCTCGACAGCGCGGAGCTGAACAACCTCGACATCCGCTACCAGGGCTGGCGCAGCGCCAACGGGTTCAACTGGCAGCGGCTGTTCGGCAGCAAGGGCGTGGGCCTGCTGGGTGTGAGCCATTCGGAGGCCAGTGTCGATCAGCAGGTGAAGGACCTCGTCTACAACGCCCTGCCACCGCCCGGCACGAGCGTGGAGGACCTGATCAATACAAGCCCGGTGGTATTTCGAGACAACTCGCGCGAGGGCGAGAGCACGATCAAGTATGACCTGACTTCCTACGCGGGCATGCTCGGTAAGTTACAGGCGGGCGGCAGCGTGAAGATCTTCCGCATCAACTACGACATTGCCTCGCCGCTGGGCAGCGATTCGCCCTATTCGCTGGACCGAACGGTGAATGCGTTTGATTTGAAGCGCAGCTTCGTGACCAACCAGTTGGGCGCCTATCTCCAGAGCTCGGCCAACGTGACGAGCCGGTTGAACCTGACCTGGGGCGGGCGCATTGACCGCTACACCTACCTGGACCGTGCGCGCTTCAGCCCGCGAGTGGGCGTAAGTTATCGCATTACGGACAAACTGAGCTGGCGTGCGAATTTCGGCAGTTACTTCCAACAGCCATACTTCGTGTTCCTATCGGCGTTTGCCCAGAACCGCAACCTGCTGCCTTGGCGGGCCGACCACTACGTGACGGGCTTCTCCTACATCGTGAGCCCGACGCTGCGCGTGACCGTCGAGGGCTACCGGAAGAACTACAAGGACTACCCGGTGTCGTCACAATTCCGCACGCTGACGCTGGCGAGCATCGGCGATACCTTCGACGTGCGCGAGATCCTGTTTCCGCTGACGAGCGCGGGCCGTGGCCGCGCGCAGGGCGTGGAGTTGTTCGTCGAGAAAAAGTTCACTGACCGCTGGTTCGGACAGATGAACGTGGCCTTCTCCAAGACGCGCCATGCGGGGCTGGATGGCGTGATGCGGCCGGGTTCGTTCGACTACACGCGCGTGTTCAACGCCGTGGGCGGCTACCGGCTGACGAAGAACTGGGAGCTTTCGGCGCGCGTGGCGTATCTCACGGGCCGGCCGTACACGCCGTTCGATATCGCCGAATCGACGCGCCAGCGGCGGCCGATCTTCGATTTGCAGCGCGTGAATGCCGAGCGTCTGCCCGACTATGCGCGGATCGACGTACGTCTGGACCGCACGTTTATCGTGCGCGACAAGCCGCTGCTCATTTTCATCGGCGCGCAGAACGTGATCAACCGCAAGAACCTGGCCAGCTTTAGTTGGGACCGCCGCGCGAATACGATTCAGGAGAACGAGCAGATCGGCCTGTTCCCGCTGATCGGCATGGAGTGGCGCTTCTAACGGCTACATCTTCGCGTCGGGACGCGGGTATTGCGTCACGACTTCGCGGCCGAGCAGGTGGTCGAGATGGTGCCGCACGTGGAGCACGTAGTCGTCGATCAGGAATCCAAGTGTGAGCGGCGGATAGGCGCCGACGCGGCATTCGGTATCGAGCTTCTCGTCGGGGATGCGTTCGATGAGGCGGGCCAGGAAGAGGTTGTAGTCGTGCCAGTGGGCGACGATTGCGGCCCAGGGCATCTCGTCATAGCCATGCAGGTTGACCCACTCATCCTGCGCGTAGCCGGGGCCTTCATACGGACCAAGAAGCGTGGCGCGGACGAATCGCTGGTGGTTGTTGGCGGCGGAGTCGAGCAGGTGGCCGAGTTCCTGTTTCACGTTCCAGGCGCCCGGCTTGGCCGCTGGTTGCGAGGCCTGCTGTTCGCTCACGGCGAGAAGATGAGCATGTTCGCGCGTGACGGTCCCCCGCAGGTACTGAGCAAGTTTGGCTGCCATGATTCATGTTGCCATGGCCCTGAGGATCGGCGCGCCGCGCTATGCTGGCCCCATGACTGGGATCACTCGGAGAAGCGCGCTGGCCGCATTGGCGGGCGGAGTTTTGTTGCGAGGGCAGGCGCCGGCGAACGCGGACGTCGCCATCATCGGCGCGGGTTCGGCGGGACTAAACGCGGCGCGTAGGCTGCGGGAGTTGGGGCGCACCGTCGTCGTTCTCGAAGCGCGCAACCGCATCGGCGGCAGGGCGTGGACGGAGAGCGACACGTTCGGCATTCCGTTTGATCGCGGCTGCGCGTGGCTGCACAAGGCAGACGACAACCCCTACACCCCGCTCGCGCGCGAATGGGGCTTCACGCTGTTTGAACACAATAATCATCTCGACGGCCTGTGGTTGGGTGATCGCCGCGCAACCGATGCCGAACGCAAGCGGCAAGCCGACGAGGAGTCGCGTCTGGATGAGGTGATGATGAAGCGCGGCAAGCAGGGCAAGGACAAATCAGGCGAGGCGTGGTTGAAGCGTCGCGGCACGGTGGAGGATGCCGTAGCGACGTTCCATGGGCCGATGTCGTCGGCGGTGGATCTCGATGAGTTGTCGACGGTGGACTACCTGACCATCGGCACCGACGTGGAGCCCAACCTGCTCATCAAGGAAGGCTATGGCACGCTGGTGGCCCGCTATGGGAGCGAGGTGGCGGTGGAGTTGAACACGCCGGTGCGGACGGTGCGCTACAGCGGGCAGGGTGTGGAGTTGGAGACGGCGAAGGGGACGGTGCGCGCGAAGGCGTGCGTGGTGACGTCGTCAACGGGCGTGCTGGCGGCCGAGAAGATTCGCTTCGATCCGGTGTTGCCGGAGTGGAAGCGCGATGCGATCGCTGATATTCCGATGGGCCTGCTGGCGAAGATCCCGCTGCAGTTTCGTGAAAGCGGCCTGTTCGGGCTGAAGGACTTTGACGACCTGCTGCGCGAACAGCGCGGCAAGCGCGACATCTACTTCCTCAGCTTCCCGTTTCACCTGCCCTTGATGGTGGGCTTCGTGGGCGGCGATTTTGCCTGGGAGCTCTCAGCGGCGGGTGAGCGCGAGGCGGTGGACTATGCGATGCATCACCTGCGCCACATGCTCGGCAGCGATGTGGACAAGCAATTGGTGAAGGGCAGCTTCACGCAATGGGCGGGCGATCCATGGGCGCTGGGCGCGTATGCCACGGCCACGCCGGGCAACGGGCGTTCGCGCGAAGCACTGCGGCGGACAGTGGCCGAGCGCGTGTACTTCGCCGGTGAAGCCTGCGCGTCGCGCTGGACGCAGACCTGCGGCGGCGCGGCGATCAGCGGCCGCGAGACGGCCGAGGCGGTTCACAAGGCGCTGGGAGCGGCGTGAGCGTGAGGCGGCGCGAGTGGCTGGCCGGTGCGGTTGGGCTGGCGGGATGTTCGCGCGTCGAACTGAAGCCGGTGGAGCAGGGAACGCGCACTGGGACGCCGCCGCCGGCGTCGCTCTCGCAAGAGCGGGTGCGTATTGAGGAATTCGCCGCTGATGGCAAGAGCCTGGGTGTGTCGGAGGTGCAGAAAATCGTGCTGCCCAACGACGTCTGGCAGGAACGGCTGACGCGGCTGGCCTTTCAAGTGACGCGCGAGAAGGGCACGGAAATGGCCTACACGGGGAAATTCGACAAGCACTACGCGGCCGGGTTGTACCGCTGCGTGTGCTGCGGAACGGCGCTGTTCTCGTCATCGACGAAGTTCGATTCGCGCACCGGCTGGCCGAGCTTCTACGCGCCCATTGCGGCGGCGAACCTCTACACGCAGACCGATGACATCTACGGCACGCTGCGCGACGAGGTGCTGTGCCGGCGCTGCGACGCGCACCTGGGGCATGTGTTCCCCGATGGCCCCGAGCCGACGCGGCTGCGCTATTGCATGAACTCGGCCGCGTTGGCCTTCCAGCCGGCGTCAAAGAGCACCTCCTCCGACATTCGGTAAACTAAGGCTTCGCAATGCCGAAGCTTCCTTATCCCCCCTACGAACACCCCAATCATGAGACGAAGGGCCGGCTCCGCAGCCGCAACTGGTTCGACAACCTGGCCAACGCCGACGCCACGGCGATCTACCTGGAGCGCTATCCGAATTTCGGAATCACGCGCGAGGAGATGCAAGGGGGCAGGCCGATCATCGGCATCGCGCAGACGGGCAGCGATCTATCGCCCTGCAACCGGCATCATCTCGAACTGGCCAAGCGCATCCGCGATGGCATCCGCGACGCGGGCGGCGTGCCGTTTGAATTTCCCGTGCATCCGATTCAGGAGAGCTGCCGGCGGCCGACGGCGGCGCTCGACCGCAACCTCGCCTATCTCGGCCTGGTCGAAGTGTTGCACGGCTATCCGCTCGATGGCGTGGTGTTGACGACCGGCTGCGACAAGACGACGCCTGCCTGTTTGATGGCGGCGGCGACGGCGAACCTGCCGTCGCTCGTGTTTTCCGGCGGCCCCATGTTGAACAGCTATCACAAGGGGCAACTCGCCGGCTCCGGCATGGCGCTGTGGGATGGCCGCCGCATGATGGCCGCGGGCGAGATCGACCTGCAGGGGTTCTTTGACCTGGTGGCGGCCTCGGTGCCGTCCATCGGCCACTGCAACACGATGGGCACGGCGACGACGATGAACTCGCTGGCCGAGGCGCTGGGCATGTCGCTGCCGGGCTGCGCTTCCATACCCGCGCCTTATCGCGAGCGCGCGCAGATGGCGTATGAGTCAGGCCGGCGCATCGTGGCCATGGTGCATGAGGACCTGACGCCGTCGAAGATCATGACGCGCGAGGCCTTCGAGAATGTGATCGTGGTGAACTCGGCCATTGGCGGTTCGACCAACGCCCCGCCGCACATCGCCGCCATCGCGCGGCACATCGGCATTGAGATCGACATCAAGGACTGGGAGACGATCGGCCATGAGATCCCGCTGCTGGTGAACTTGCAGCCGGCGGGCGAGTATCTGAGCGAGTCGTATCACCTGGCGGGCGGCGTGCCGGCCGTGTTTGGCGAACTGATGCAGGCGGGCAAGATCCGCACAGGCGCGCTCACGGTGACGGGCAAATCGATCGGCGAGAACTACGCTGGGGCGCGCAGCGTCGATCATAAAGTGATCCGCCCCTACGGCCAGCCGATCAAGGAGAACGCCGGCTTCCTGGTGATGACGGGCAACCTGTTTAACTCAGCGCTGATGAAGACCTCTGTGATTGGCGAGGAGTTTGCCGAGCGGTTCCTGAGAACGCCGGGATCCGAAGGCGCGTTCACGGGCAAGGCGATTGTGTTCGATGGTCCCGAGGATTACCACTCGCGCATCAACGATCCGGACCTGGGGGCCGATGAGCATTCTATTTTGATTGTGCGGGGCGCGGGTCCGGTGGGTTATCCGGGCGCGGCTGAGGTGGTGAATATGTTGCCGCCGGCGTCGCTCGTGCAGAAGGGCGTGACGCAATTGCCGACGCTTGGCGACGGCCGGCAGTCGGGCACCTCGGCGAGCCCGTCGATCTTGAACGCATCGCCGGAGTCGGCGGTGGGCGGCAACCTGGCGATCCTGCGCAGCGGCGATCAGATTCGCATCGACCTGAATGCGCGGCGTGTCGACCTGCTTCTATCTGACGAAGAGATCGCCGCGCGCCGCGCCGAGATGAAGATCGACGTGCCGCCGCACCAGACGCCGTGGCAGGAGATGTACCGCACCTACGTGGGGCAGTTGGAGAATGGGGCCTGCCTGGAGTTCGCCGTGAAGTATCACGACGTGTGCCAGGATCTGCCGCGGCATTCACACTAGGGAGCGGCTTGGCGGGATCTGATCCGAGTGGCGATTGTGTCGGCCCTTGCCATGAGGCGGAGGATCTCAGTCCTGAGACCCTCAAGTTCACCCAGATCGGGATCGTTAGGGTTGATCGGATCGAGCACAGAGTACTTCGCGAGGAAGCGACGTATGCACTCGGATCTCCTCTCACGAGCGGCCTCAGGAAGTGGCAGTGTCTCCAAGTAGACCTCCCACGACTTGTTGCCCTTTCTGGAATTACAGGGCTTGCAGCAAGGGAGCAAATTGCCGAGCCTATGTCCGTAACCACTGAACTGGCTCTTCCTCACAGTCGCAAAGATGTGATCCCACGTTTCGGCTGAGTTGCCGCAGTACGCGCAGGTGAGTTCCGCATCCGGGTCGAGTTCGAGCAGCCGGATTGCCTCGCGGACACGTTGGTCTTCAAACTCATCGCATGGGGCAATTGCCGAGGCAAAGGCGTGGTTCACAGTTGTCTTGCGCCGAACGAGGATGGAGTAGGGTCGTAGATGAGTTCGAATGGATTGGTAGCGCATGATTAGTGGTCCGCCATCGCGGGCTCCTGGTCATCATAGAGCGATGTGGTCTGCCTCCGCACTCGAATGGTTCGATATAAAGTAGTAGGCATCATGCGAATTGGAATGCTCGCGCTCGCGTTGTCTCTGCCCGCTGCCGCTCAGCCGGGTTACGATTTCGCGCGCGCGCAGGCCTTCCTCAACACCAACTGCAAGGCCTGCCATTTCGGCAAGGGCGCTGTGGGTGGATTCGATGTGACGAAGTTCGTTGCCGGTGAGCCCATGCTGGCGCAGCAGGGCAATTGGGCGAGGGCGGCGCTGCGCGTGAAGAATGGCGAGATGCCGCCGAAAGGCGCGCCGGCACCGTCGCTCGATGCCAAGGAAGCCTTCACGCATTGGGTGGATGCGTCGCTGCGCGTGGAAGCTTGCGCGACGGGCATCACGCCGGGGCGGCCGATGGTTCGGCGTCTCAACCGCACCGAGTACACGGCGACGGTGCGCGACCTGCTGAACATCCCGGTGAACGCCGGGCGCAACCTGCCCGCCGATGGAGCGGGTGGCGAAGGCTTCGATAACGCCGCCGAGACACTGTTCCTGTCGCCCATCCACGCCGAGAAGTATCTGGAGGCCGCCAAGGAGGCGCTCGATTACGGCAACCGCGACCCGCGCTCGCGCAGCGTCATGATCCCGGTTGAGCCGGGTGGTGATGTTTCTGAACTGGAGGCGGTCTACAAGGTGCTGGAGGTCTTTGTGCCGCGCGCCTTCCGCCGTCCGGTGCGGGCGGGTGAGGTGGCCAGCTATGTGAAGCTCTACCATGCGGCGCGGGCGAAGAAGATGAACTGGGAAGAGTCGGTTCTCTACGCTATGTCGGGCGTGATGGTGTCGCCGAAGTTCCTGTTCCATGCCGAAGCGCCGAACGAGTCGGCCGAACCGCGCCTGGCCGGGCAGTATGAGATGGCCTCGCGGTTGTCGTTTTTCCTCTGGGGTTCGATGCCGGACGCCGAATTGATGCGGCTGGCGCGCGAGGGCAAGCTGCAGGACCAGGAGACACTGCGGCGGCAGGTGGTGCGGATGCTCAAGGCGGAGAAGTCGCGCGAATTCGCCGAGAATTTCACCGAGCAATGGCTTGGCACGCGTGAGCTGGGCCGCGACATCAAGCCTGATGAGAAGCTCTTTCCTGAATACTATGAGCCGGAGGTGATGTCGGGCATCCGGCATGAGCCGTTCCTGTTCCTGCACGAGATCCTGATGGGCAACCTGCCGCTCACCGATCTGCTCGATAGCGACTGGACGGTGGTGGCCACGAAGCTGGCGCGCTACTACAATTTCGGCACCATCGAGGGCCTGCGCCAGCAGCCGATCAAGGTGAAGATCCCGCCTGGCAAGCATCGTGGCGGGTTGCTGGGCATGGCGGCGATTCACGCTGTCTCGTCGTATCCGCATCGCACGAGCCCGGTGCTGCGCGGCAAGTGGATTCTGGAAAACCTGCTTGGCACGCCGGCCCCCGCCCCGCCGCCCGATGTGCCGGAGCTCAAGGACAACCACGCGGGCGAGGCGCCGAAGACGCTGCGCGAGCGGTTGGAACTGCATCGCGCCAACCCGGTGTGCGCCTCCTGCCACAGCCGCATTGACCCGATGGGCTTTGGGCTGGAGAACTACGACGTGGTGGGACGCTGGCGTGAGCAGGATGCGGGCAAGCCGATCGACGCGCGCGGCTTGCTGCCCGATGGTACGGAATTTGACGGCGTGGACGGGCTGAAGAAGGTCCTCGCCACGCGCAAGGATGAGGTGATCCGGAACCTCTCTTCGAAGATGTTGGCCTACGCCTTGGGCCGGGGCTTGAGCTTGTCGGACCGCTGCGCCGTGGACCGCATCATGGACGCGTTGCGGCTGGATGGCTATCAGGCGCATACTTTAGTACAAGAGATCGTGTTGAGCGTTCCGTTCCGGTATCAGCGCGGCAGCGACGCGCGGATCCCTGTTGGCGGCAGCGCAATCCCCAGAGAGGTGGAGCCCAGATGAGCAAGCGGACCATATCCAGACGCACCCTGCTGCGCGGCGCCGGCGCCGCCCTGGGTCTCCCTTGGCTGGAAGCCATGATGCCGGCGCGCGCCACGGCGGCTGAGATGTCCAAGGGCGGGGCTCCGGTGCGCATGGCGGCGCTCTATGTGCCTAACGGCATGCATGAGCCGACGTGGACGCCGAAGCTGAAAGGCGCGGGCAGCGAGTGGGAACTGAGCGAAGGATTGCTGCCGCTCACCGAATTCAAGCCCTATCTAAACGTCTTTACCAATCTGTGGAACCAGGGCAGCAAGAGCGGCGACGGGCATTATGTGAAGCTCTCCGGCTGGCTCACCTCGACCACCATTTCCAAAACGCTGGGCGTCGACATCAGTTGCAACGGCGTGAGTATGGACCAAATGGCCGCCCGCGCGGCGGGTAAGGCGACGCCGTTCCCTTCGCTGGAACTGGCCGTCACCCCGGTGACCACGGGTGTGGATCGCAACGTCGGCTACACGCGCATCTACGGTTCGCATATTGCCTGGGCCGGGCCGACGCAGCCGCTGGCGCGCGAGATCAACCCACGCTCGGTGTTTGAGCGGCTGTTCCGCGCCACCACGGGCCAAAGCCTGGATACGGCCGAGCAGGACCAGATGCTGCTTGATCGCGTGCTCGACGACGCCAAGGAACTGCGGGGGCAGTTGGGCAAAGCCGATCAGCATCGCATGGATGAGTATCTGACGGTGGTGCGGTCGCTCGAAGCGCGCTTGGCGCGGGCCTCGGCGCCTGAGCAGAGCAACTGGAAGCCGCGCGTGGCGCTGGACGAATCGGCCAAGCCGGCGGGCATTCCGAAGGACTTCCCCGAGCATGTGCGCCTGATGCTCGACATGATGGCGCTGTCGTTCCAGACCGATTCCACGCGCGTCTGCACCTTCATGTTCGGCAATGAGGTGACCAACCAGAGCTTCCGGTTCCTGGATGGCGTGGGCGGCGGCCACCATGACTCGTCGCATCACCAGAACAACGAAGAGAAGCTGCGCGATTACTTCCGCATCTCGCAGTGGCATGTGCAGCAGTTCGCCTACCTGTTGGAGAAATTGAAAGGCATGAAGGAAGGCGATTCGACGGTGCTCGACAACTCAATGCTGTTGTTCGGCGCGGGCATCCGCGATGGCAACAAGCACGATCCGCACAACTTGCCGCTCGTGCTGGCGGGCAAGGCGGGCGGGCGGCTGCGCACGGACCAGCACCTCATGTACGGTCCCGACTCGCCGCTGGCAAACGTGTTTGTGTCGATGCTCGACGCGTTCGGCGCTCCGGTGGAGCGGTTCGCGGATTCGACGGGTCCGGCGGCGGGGTTACTGAACTCGTAGGCTAGCCGCACTCGCGCCTGTGCCGACTGCGAAGCTCTAATTCGATTCCGGTGGACGGAGCTTCTGGTCTCAGTCTATGCGGAGCTCGGATGAGTTCGTGCCTCCGTTTGAGGACGGCATCCCCTTTGCATGTTTGTTTTGGGATCATGGGGCGGGATTCACAGGTCCACAGATGTTGGATTTATGTTCCCGCCTGCCTGCTGCCGGCTGCTGATAACTGGTCGCCGGAGGGGAGCAGTGTAGCGATTGGCATGATGCTATGGACGTCGCGGTCGTGATCCGCGAGATCGACGATCCTCAGGCGAAAACCGACAAGCTCAAGGTGATGACGACTTCGCACGAACGCGAAGCCGAACACGACGTAGCCTTCTTCTTCGTCAACAACACCAACTTCGAGGAATACGTGTTCGAGCGGTTTCTCGTCTTCTCCGTAGGGCCGGGGGGGGCCGGATGTCCTAGTGGAGGTGGTGCGGGTCCAGGCAAGTTGAGAGCCGAGGGGAAGTCCGCGCATCCTTGCATATCCGCCATGGCATGGCGCGATTGTGAGGATTCAGTTGTCTCTACAATTGAGAGATGCCGCCGCGAATCATGCTTGCCGCGCTCATCTTGCTTGCGCCTCTCCTCGCCCAACTTCGGCCTTTCGATCAACCCCCACTTCGCAAGGCGCTGGCCTATCTTGAAGCCAACCACGAACGCCATCTGGCCAAGCAGGTGGAGATCGCCGAGGTTGCCGCGCCGACGTTTCATGAGCAGGAGCGGGCGAAGTTCATGGCGGCGGAGTTTCGCAAGTTGGGGCTGGCCGATGTGGAGATCGACGCGCAAGGCAACGTGCTTGGCTGGCGGCGGGGGACGTCGCCCGACACGCTCGTGATTGCCGCACACCTCGACATCGCCTTCGCGCCGGGTGTTGACGTGAAGGTGCGCAAGGAGGGGGCGCGCTGGTATGGTCCGGGGCTCGCTGATGATAGCCGCGGTCTGGCGGCTCTGCTGGCGCTGGGCGAGGCGTTGAACGAAAGTGGCTTCCAGACTCGCCGGACGCTGCTCTTTGTGGCCAATGTGGGCGAGGAGGGACTGGGCGACCTGGCGGGCGTGAAATACCTGTTTCAGAAGAGCCCGCACAAGGACAAACTGAAGGCCTTCATCTCGATTGACGGCACGAATCCGGCGCATATCGCCAACGGCGGAACGGGTGTGAAGCGTTATCGCGTGACGTTGCGTGGGCCCGGCGGGCACAGCTACGGCAACTTTGGCCGGCCCAGCCCGATCCATGCCGCGGCGCGGGTGACAGCGCGACTGGCCGACCTCGAGGTTCCCGCCGAGCCCAAGACGACGTTCAACGTGGGACGCATCAACGGCGGCACGTCGGTAAACGCCATCGCCGAGGAGTGCTGGTTTGAGGTTGATCTGCGCAGCACGGACGCGGGCCAGTTGGACAAGATCGAACTGGCGCTCATGTCGGCCATCCGCATGGGCGTAGAGGCCGAGAACGCGAAGCGGGTGGCGTCCGGGGCGAAGGTGGAGGCCGAGACGAAGTTGGTGGGCATGCGGCCGGCCGGGAAGACGGCGGAGAGGGATCCACTGACTGAATCCGCTGCCGCTGCCATCCGCGCCCTGGGATTGACCCCCTCCTATCGCATCGGCTCAACGGATTCGAACCTGCCGATGAGCCTCGGCATTCCCGCCGTAACGCTGGGCGGCGGAGGGCGCTCCGACAATGCGCATTCCTACAAAGAGTGGTTTGAACCCGCCCGCGCCTGGTTGGGTCCGCAGATGCTTTTGTTGACGCTTTTGGAGTACGATTCGCGCAGTATGCAGTAGGAGGAGGTACGCGCGCGGCCCGCGCCGGCGCGTGCTGTAGAATCGGGAAGAACTTCGCATGGGTTCACCAGCGGCCAGAATCGGAGACTCGTCGGTCCATGGCGGCACCATCGTCGTCGGGGCTCCGACTGTTCTCATCGGCAACAAGCCCGCCTCGCGGGTAGCCGACAACCACGTGTGTCCGATGCAGACACCGGGCACGCCGCCCATTCCCCATGTCGGCGGACCGATCGTCATGGGCGCGTGGACGACCCTGGTGAGCATGATGCCGCAGGCGCGCATCGGCGACATGATGATCTGCGTGGGCCCGCCCGATGCCGTGGCCTCGGGCGAAACCACTGTGCTGGTGGGTATGGTGGGCGGCATGGGCGGATTGGGCGCGATGCTGGGCGCGGCGCTGGGGGCGCTGGGGCATGTGCTGTCAGGCGGCTTCCCGAAGGCCGTGCAACTGCCGGATGGCTCGGTGGTGACGCAGTACAGCGAGAACATCACGATCGAGGGAACGCCGGAGTTCCAGGCCAAAGTGGTGCGCGACCTGGACAAGATCAAGGAAACCGAGAGCGGCAAAAAACTGCTGAAGTCGCTTGAAGACTCGGGCAAGAAGACGCGCATCCACAAGACCGACCCTGGCGATGGCAACGCGGCGTGGACCGATCCAGGGCCGCCCACGGGCGGCGAGGGCTACCTGAAGGCCGATGGCACCAAGGGGCCCGCCGCCGATACGCAGGTTTGGTATGACCCGGATAAGACGAAGCTCTCCGGGGGGCCCGGCTCGCCTTACAACACAGCCGACTGGGCGCAGGAAGGAAACCGGCCGCCCGAGGTGGGGCTCTATCACGAACTGGTCCACTGCGACGACATGCAGAAGGGCAAGTTGGACAACTCGATGGGCACGAACACGGGAGCCAAGGCAGGCACGCCTATCGAAAACTCGGAACTGCGCGCGGCGGGGCTGCCGCCGTATGACAACGAAGAGATGTCGGAAAACAAGTTCCGCGAAGAGAAGGGCCTGCCGAAACGGACGTTCTATTGAGACAGCCGTGGGCTACCGCCCTGCTCTGCCTGCTCGCGGCCGCCTGCGCCCCGGCGCAGCGCAAGGCGGCAAAGGAGATCAAGCCGATGAACGGCGATGTGCAACTGGAATCGAAGATCGAAGCCGGGGAAGGCGGCGTGAAGATCGCCTACACGCTAACCAACCTGAGCGGCGGACCGATCCTCGTGTTTGACCGCATGTGGGACAACGAAAAAGGAGCGATTGATCCGAATTGGGCCTATGTGGAGATCCGCGGCGGGCGGGCGCTGGTGAAGCGCATGATGGAGAATCCGCCGCAGGGATTGCGCGTCTCTGAGCCCAAGGTTCCCTATGGTCGTGAAGTGGCGCCTGGCGCTAAGGCCGAGGGAACGATCGCTCTTGCCGCGCCGCTCACCGAGCGCGGCGCCTATGACTCGTTCACCCACACCTCGAAGCAGTTCGCCGACGCTCCGGTGAGCGCCATCGGCTTTGCGCTCGGCTACGCACCCAAGCCGGCCAACCTCGCTCCGGCGTTTCAACCCGTGGAACTGAACGGCGAAAAACTGTTGCTGCTTGACCGCGCGCACGTGGCGACGATTCAGAAGACGGCCACGGGCGAGCCGGCGGCGGTGCCGCTCACGGCCAAGGTGAAGCAGTAGGAGCAGGCCGCGATGGCATTCACGATTGAAGTCCTGACGGGCGCAGCGGCGAAACAACCTCTGCCGGAAACCGGTTCGCTGGTGGTGGGGCGGACGGAGAAGGCGCAGTTTCAGGTGCCGGGTGATGGGACGCTGTCGGGCGCGCATTTTGAACTCAAGGCCGAGGGCGGCAAGCTCCTGCTCAGCGACGCCGGTTCGCGGGCGGGCACGTTTCTCAACGGCGGGCGGGTCACGGAGCCGGTTGAGGTGAAGGTGGGTGACCGCATCCAGGCCGGGCAGTCCGTTTTTCTCATTGGCGAGATGCCTTCATTCGGAAGCTGGATTCTTGAAGCTTCGCCGCGGGATTGGGAAGAGTTGCCAGGCAAGGGCTACAAGGAGCGCGTCGAGGAAGGGCCGTTCAGCAGCCTGCTGTTCACCGAGGAGCCGCAGGATTCAGACAAATCGCTCCCGGAATATGTCGCTGACCAGCAACTGATTCTGCGCGAACTGCGTCCGGAGTGGCAAATGCGCGAGCCTCGTCCCTTGCAGTATGCGGGGGCCGAGGAGGCGCTGGTGTTGGACATCCGCGTTCCGCCCGAGGCGGGCAGGCCGGGCGAGATCCGGCAACTGTACGTGCGAACCGGGAAGCGCTTCGGCACGGCTACGCTCACCGCGGGGGACGACAAACTGGAGGCCGCCCGCAAGGCCATGGAGGAGGCGATGCGTGGAGCGCGCTTTGAGCCGCCCTTGGCCGAGCCAGCTTCGGCTTAGCTTTCCAGCCAGCTCTTAGCCAGTTTCTCGGCTTTGCCCTTGAGGTTCACGGCTTCGCGGCTCTTCTCCTCGCCGTTTTCGAAGAACACGGCGACGATGCCCTTGGGCGCAGGCTGGAGTTCCATGCGCTTCTCCTTGGCCTCGAGCACGAGCGTCGATTCGCGCCAGTGGAAGCGCACCATGGTTCGCTGGGCGTGGCCCACGACACGCGCCGCCGTAAGCAACTCCTGGGTGAACGCGCTCGACTTCAACGCCGCAGCATGGGGCGCAGCCAGCCGCGCCGCGTCCTTGGCCGCCGCGCGCTCGGCCTGTTGCCGCGCCACTTCCTGCGGATCGCGGGCATCGGCTGTCTCGAGCGCCTTCAGGTTGTTTTCCAAATTGTCCAGGAACGACACTGTTACAGGATAATAGTTCTTCACTCGAGAGGAGTGCCCCCCATGCTGAGGACCCTGTCCACCGCCCTCGCCCTGGTCTGCCCGCTGGCCGCCGCCGACCTCATTCTGCACAACGGCCGCATCGTCACCGCCGATGCCCGCTTCACCATCGCCGAGGCCATTTCCATTGAGAAAGGCCGCATCGTGCGCGTTGGCTCGAACGCCGCCGTGCTCAAGGACCGCACCGCTTCCACGCAGGTGGTGGACCTTAAGGGCCGCATGGTGCTGCCTGGTCTCATCGATGCGCACGTTCACGCGCTGGGCGCAGGCTTGAGCGAATTTAAGCGCAAGCTGCCGCCGCTGAACAGCATTGCCGACATCCAAACCTTCATTCGCGACCGTGCCCGCACGACGCCCGCCGGCGAATGGATCGTCGTTCCGCGCACGCTGCCGCCGCGGCTGAAAGAGCAGCGCTTCCCCACCAAGACCGATCTGGACGTGGTGACGACGCACCCCGTTGCCTTTGACGGCAGCTATGTGTGGGGCGCGAATACGATGGCGTTGAAGCTTAGCGGCATCACGCGCGACACGCCGAACCCGCCGGGCGGGGAAGTGGTGAAAGGTCCCGATGGCGAACCGAACGGCATCCTGCGCAACGCCGCCAAGCTGTTGAAGGGAGTGCCGCGCGAGACGGCGTATTCGGATCAGGAAAAGGCTGAGGCGCTAGAGACCATGCTCAAGATCTATGCCGCGGCCGGACTGACGGGCATTGGCGACCGCGCGGTGACCGAAGAGGATGTCGCCGTCTATCGCCAGTTGCACGCCGCCAAGAGATTGCCGGTGCGCTCGGTGCTGACGTGGCGCATTGATGCCTCGCGCGATGTGGAGGCTGTGGTGCGTGAGATCCGCGAGCGCCCTTGGACGACGAACCAGGGCGACGACTGGTTGAAATTCGGCAGCTTCAAGGTGACGCTCGATGGCGGGCAGAGCGTGGGCACGGCCTACCAGCGCATGCCGTATGGCGAGTATGGACGGCACCTCTACGGGCAAACCGATCCCGATGCGCGCGGCACGCTATTTGTGGAGCCCAAGAAGCTAACGGCCATCTTTGGCGCGGCGCGGGCCAAGGGCTGGCAGTTGACCTCGCACGTGCAGGGCGGCGCTGCGATCGACATTCTGCTCGACGTCTTCGAGGCGCTCGATAAGGAGAAGCCCATTCGCGAGACGCGCTCGCATGTGATGCACGGCAGCTTCATGAGCGCCGAGGCCGTGGATCGCATGAAGCGCATGGGCGTGATCGCCGACGTGCAGGCGGGCTGGCTGCACCTGGATGTGCCGGCGCTCGAAAAGGTGTTCGGCTATCGCACCATGCGCTACTTCTTTCCTCTGCAGTCCTACGTGAAGGCGGGCATCGTGATGGCGGGCGGCAGCGATCACATGATCGGCCACGACAAGGACAAAGCGGTGAACCCCTTCAATCCGTTCTTCAATATGTGGATGGCGATCACGCGGCGGACCACGGAGGGCAAGGTGATCTATCCCGAGGAGAAGATCAACCGCGAGCAGGCGCTGCGGATGTACACCAACGGCGCGGCCTATCTGCAGTTCAACGAGAAGAAGGCGGGGTCGCTCGAGCCGGGCAAGTATGCCGACCTCGTGATGATTGACCGCGATTTTCTGACCTGCCCGGAGGAGGACATCCGCGCCATCCAGCCGCTGGCGACCATGGTGGAAGGCAAGCTGCGCTACGGGAAGTGGTGACAGGGGGAACGATGATGAAGCTGGCTGCGTTGGCGCTGGGGATGGCGTGCACGCTGGGCGCGGTGACGCTGGAGGAGGTCGCACGGCTCGCGCCGAAGGAACCGGTGCGGCCCGCGCCGAAAGCATTGAAGGATGCCGTGCGGGCGTGGGCGGAGCCTCAGTTCCTCACGGTGCGTAACCCGCTGCTCGTGGCCAAGGCGATGAAGGCGGCGATCGAGCGCGCGGGGTTGGAGAAGGTGGTTGAGGATGTGCGGTTGCTGCATCCGTCGGGGCAGCGGGAGTTTGTGGTGCTGGTCACCAAGATGGTGGCTGCGTGTGGCGTTGACGAGTCGATTTACCTGTATCAGTGGCGCGATGGGCGCTGGCGAATGCTGCTCGAATCGTTGAACGATGGGCCGGCGCAGCCATTTGCGAAGGTGTTCGCGCAGTCCACGCAGATCCACCTGTCCGATGCCATCGACAAGGGTGAGCGCATCTTCGCCGTTGGCGGCCATCACCTGTGGTGCTCCTCATTCTGGCAGCCGGTGCGATTTCGAGCGTGGCTGATCGCCAGTGAACGCGCGATGATCTTGCTCGACCGGAACCACTTGTCCTATATCGGAGGCGAGGAACTCGAACTAAGAGTGAGAGCAGGCTCCATCAAGGCGCGGTACGTGATCGGACACCCGGACGTTGCCAAGCACTCGCAGGCGATTGAAGAATCCTATCGGCGCGAAGGCCAGAGCGTGGTGCTGAAGAGCAGGACTCTCATTGCCCCGTTGGAAGACCTGGATGAGGACCTGGAAGGCGATCCAATCAGCTACTTACTCCAGTGGCTCGAGGAGCGCATCGCGCCTCCGGGCGACCTCGACTACCGCGTAACCGAGCTCAACGCGAAGCTCGCGCGCTTCCAATTGCCGAAAGCCGTCTCGCCGGCGCGGATCGAACTTCTGCCAGGCGCAACGGGGTCACAGGCGGAACTGATCCTGCACACGGCGGGCAAACAGACCCGCGTCACGGTGGAGTCGAGAAATGGCCAATGGGAACTGGAGCCTGAGCGGCCCTAGAAGATAAACGCCAGCCCGCCGCGCAGCGAACGCGGCGACTGGATGAGCAGCACCTGGCGGCCATCGGGTGAGTAAACGGGCACATAGCCCTGGGCAAGCAGGTTGCGCAACTCGGCGGTGGCTTCCAGGCGGCCGGAGAACAGGCCCGGCACGCCGGGAATCGGCTGGCGGAGGAAGAGGTTCAAACCGGGATCGAACACGCCGCGCTGTGTCAGCGAGAGGTGCACGGGGCTGAGCACGCTGTAGTCGGTGAGCTGATAGCTGGAGGTGAAGTGCGTTCCACTCCAGGGCGAACGCCCGGTGACGCGGATGTAAGCCGCGCCGCGCTGTGTGCGGCGCAGGGCAGCGCGCAGGTCATCGGGGTTCTGCGATTGCACGCGCCCCCCAGGCTCGAGCGCGCCGGCATTCTGATAGCCGACCGTGGCCGACAGATCCTCGCCCAACTGCTGCGTCACCGAGGCCACGTAGCCCATGCGGCGGTAGCGGCCAATGTTGAACACCGAGCTGTTGGAGGCGATGTCGGGCAGTAAGTCGGCGCCGCCGTAGAAGCCGGCTGGGGAGGCCATCGTCATGGCGGCGTTGGAGACTGATTCACGGAACACGGCGCCGGCAAAGGTGCGTGAGCCGAACTTGCGCCGGTAGCCCAGCTCGAAGTTTTCCGTGCGCTGCACGCGGGCTGTGCCTCCGCGCAAAGAAATGCGCGGGAACAGGCTCAGCGTGGAAAGCTGCGATTGCAGGTCGCCCTCGCCCAAACCGCCCAACAACTCTGTCGGGGGAGCGCCGCTGGAGAAGGCCAACTCCACCGTGCCCTCCTCTTCGTTGCCCCAGGTGAGGCGGGCAAAGGGGCTGAGCACATTCAGGCGGTCGAGGAAACTTACCGATTCGAGCGTCGTTCCATACTCGAACAGCAGGTCGTCGGTGATCTCCTGGCGGTCGGAGAGCGTGATCGCCATGGAACGCAGCACAGGCGAACCGCTCGTCTGGCCAGTCCCCAGGGCACCACCGGCGCGCGAGGGCAGGAAGATCTGGCGCATCGTCAGACTCACTTCAGGGCCGAAGGCCTCCGCGCCCGCCTGGCGTTGGTAGCTGGTGCTGAAGCCGGCCGCGGGAATGCCCGCCGCCGAGCCGTAGCCCAGGTTGCCGCTGAACTGCACGCGATTGGCGCCGAACACGGAAGTGGCCAGCGCAAAGGCCGTGCCAAGATCGGTCTGACTCCCGGCCGCGGTCGATGTGCCGCCATCGCCGGCCGAGACGCGCACAATGCCCTGCGTGCCGGAGAACATCGACGAGGCCATTCGCTTGCGGGCCGGGTCGGAGATGTCCACATCACCGGCGAGAATGCGCAGCACGGGGCGGGTGGCGCCGGAGCCGCGCAGCACCCACTTCCAGTCCTCGCTCATGATGGCGGCCTGGCTGGGGGCGATGTACACCAATTCCACCGTGGAGAAGACGCTGGCGAGGTTAATGGCGAGGAAACTGCGCATCCCGGACTGGATGCTGATGTTGCGCTTCACCGCCGGGACGTAGCTGGCCAGTTGCACGCGCAGGGAATACGTGTCGGCGGGGATGGCGAAGAACTCAAAGTTGCCGCGGTCTGTGGTGACGGCGCGGGCCACGAGGCGGTCAAAGCGATTGAACAGAAGGACCGTGGCGCCCATCTGCGGGACGCCCGTGGTGTTGGAGACAAGGCCGGCCAGCGTGCCCGCGAGCACACCGGGCTCCACCGCGCGCGCAGCCGGGGCGTGCAGTAGACCCGCCAGCAGCGCCAGCGGCGTCACCCATGCGACTTTGCAGTGCCGCAGTGGACTCATCAGTCTCCCAAATGAATTCTAGCCGATCACCTTAAACGTCGCCGACGGGGTCAGCGTCGTATTGTTGTTCTTGTCGGTCACCTTCAGCCGGATCGTGTAATCACCCGGCTCCAGGTTTTGCAGCGGCAAGATCTTCTCGATGGTGTATTGCTGGGCCGAGGCGCCCTCCATCTTCTGCACTTCCTCGGAGAACTCAAAAATCTTCTCGTTACTGCCCGTGCGCACCACTTCGTACTCCACCACCGCGTTCGGTTTCTGCGTCTTCTCGTCGGGAACGAAGTTGTAGAGCTGCAGGTAGATGCCCATCTTCTCGTCGCGCTTAAAGGTCTCGGTCACGCGCGGGCGCACCTTCGAAGCGCCGATGACGAACTGCCCCGTGCCGATGGATTTGGTGGGGACCTTTTCGATCAGGTCGGCCAGCACCAGCGACGAACTGCCGAGTTTCTCTTCCTCAAAGCGGGGAACGCTGAGCGCCATCTCGTAGTTGGTCATGTTGCCGCCGACGATGTCCTTCACCACCAGGTTCAGCCGGTAGGTGCCCGGCGGCAGCGGAATCGACTTCTGGTAGATCGAAGAGCCCTTCGAGGCTTCCTGCAACAGTTCGGTGGGAACCTCCACCGTGACCACGTCCTCAAACACGTTCACCACGCGGCGCGACATCGACGTGATGCGGCCATAGATGTTCACGACGGCCTTGGAAACACCTTCCTTGTCGCCAAACTGCAGGTCCTTCTTCTCCAACTGCGCGGTGACGTTGGTCAGAATCGTCGAGTTGGTCATCCGCATGTAGTCGGCGCGGACCTTGAGAGGCAGCAGGTTGTATTTCACTGTCGAGCTGACAGCCGCTTCCAGATCCTTAAACTTGATGCTGGGCGGCTTCTGCAGGTTGGCAAACTGCTGCAGGCGCTCAAACTGGTTCATGCGGTTGGGCAGGGGCATGGTGCCTGTGCCGAGGCGTGTGCCGTCGGTGCGGCTGAAACGGTCGGTCTTGCTCGACATGCCCATCTGCTCGTAGAGGGTAAGACCAGCATTGGGGACATAGAGCAGGGCGTCCTTTTCCGACGGGTCCATCGTCATGCGGTATTCACCGGTCATGGTCGGATCGACGAACTCGATCATCACGTCCGTGCCGATGGTCTCAATCCACCGGTAGCGCCACTTCTCGAAGGGGAAGGTGGAGGTGGTGCCGCCGCCCTCTTCAATGGGGCGCTCATAGGTGCCGCCCGAAGGGTGCGACTCGACTTCGTCGGCCGGACCGTAGGCGATGTAGATACGGCCGCGATCGGTCTTCCAGCCGGGGATGCCGCTGGCGAAGCGCTCGTTGGCATAGGCGATGCGGCGGTAGTGCTCTTCCTTGAATTCGTTTTCGGCCGAATCCGGCGTCGGGTCGCGGCGCAGCCAGAACTGTTCGATGAACTGCTCGCGCTCTTCGTCCGTTGCCAGGCGGCGAAAGGCCTGGCGCTCCTCATCGGTGATGATGTAGGTGACGTCTTCGTTCAACCACTTGCGGAACGGCCCTTCCAATTCCTTGCGCAGCTTCTCTTCGCGCTTGCGCCGCTCCTTTTCGCTCATCGGCTTGGCCACGGTTTCGCGGTTGCCTTCGGCCTGCGCCTTTTTTTGCGCATAGGCGCCTGGTGTCAGCAGCAGAGCCGCGCCCAGAGCGGCCACACCACCGATCGCCACCAACCGGCCGCCACATGCCCAGATACTCGCCACAGCGGTCAAATTGTTTCTCAGCATAGAGTTCGCCACCATCCAGCTACACGATGAGCTACCATCATTCTAGGTCCCACGCCTGAGGGCGTCAAGCGTTGGTTCCGGCCCTTGTTGCTCTGCGTCTGAGGCTTAGACGCACCCCCACCGGCTGGTGGTTTCGAGAAACCGCTACCACTTTCCGAAGGTGTACATCACTTCAAATTCGTAAATTGGGAACCGGATTCCGCGCCGTAGGGTCTAAGCTCTTCAAGACGCGCGCTTTTTCACCACGGCAACAGGCAATCCGGTTTGGTATCCGGCGTGCTGCTACTCTAAGAGGCCCTTGTGTATTCTGGGGGCAGGTGGTTGGGTTGCGGTCCGCGTCCAGCGAGGACGTAGACCGAGCCGTTTAGGGATGACATGGTCCGGGACTTAAAGGGACAGCTGATCAGCGCGCTGCTGGTGGTGCTCACCGCCGCCGCCCTGATTGCTGCCGGCATCAACTTCCAGCAGCACCGCAAGTGGCCCGTGCCCGATGACGGCGTCACCTGGGTCGACCGCGCCGATGCCCAAAATAACGCCCGCGTGCAGGCGATGTACATCGCCGCCGACAGCGCCGCCGAGCGTGCAGGCATCAAGCCCGACGACACACTCCTCCAGATCAACGGCCTGCCCATTCACACCTCTACCGATGTAGCGCGCGCGTTGCTGCGGTTAGGCGTCTGGAAGTCCGCGGAGTACGTACTGAATCGCGGCGGGATCGAACTTAAGGCGAAAGTTATCATTTCGGAGCGGAGCGGTGAATCCTCGCTGTACTACCAGTATTTTGTCGGCCTGGCCTACCTTGGGATCGGCCTGTTTGTGTACTTCCGCCGCGGCCGGGCGCCCAGGGCGACCCATTTTTACATTCTCTGCCTGGCCTCCTTCGTGCTCTCCACCTTTCACTACACGGGTAAGCTGAACGGCTTCGACAAGGTGATCTATTGGGGCAATGTGGGAGCCGGTCTGATGGCGCCCACCATTTTTCTCCACTTCTGCCTGCGCTTCCCTGAGGTCCGGCCGTGGTTCCGGGGCTGGTGGAAGGCGCTGCTGCTCTACACGCCGGCGCTGGCCATTCTGGCGGTCTACATCGGCTTTTCGAGCGGTGTGATGCGCTCCACCGCTCCGCTGGGCGATGTGCGCTGGGCGCTGGACCGGGTGTGGATGTTCTTTCTCGCCCTCGCCTATCTCACCGGCGCCGCCGTGGCCGCCTATGAGTTCCGCCGCACGCAGGACCCGATTGTCCGCCAGCAGATGAAGTGGATCCGCAACGGCGCCGTGCTGGGCGTGGTTCCGTTTGCCTGCCTGAATGTGCTGCCGTATGCGTTCGGTTTCATTCCGGGACCGTATCTGAACATGGCGGTGCTGTCGCTGCTGCTAGTGCCGGCCTCATGGGCCTACGCCATTCTGCGCTACCGGCTGATGGACGTCGATCTGATCTTCCAGCAGGGCTACGCCTATACGGTGGCCACGCTGGCGGTGATTGGCGTTTTCTATGGCCTGGTGATCACGGTGGGGCCGTTTGAGGAGTTGAATCCCGAGGCGATGGTGCTGCTCATTCTCATCGCCACCTTCATCTTCCAGCCGATCCGCAACTGGATTCAGGATGTGCTCGACCGCTATTGGTTCTACCGCGACCGCTACGACTACCGGCGCACGTTGATCGAGTTCGTGCGCGAGTTGAGCTCGGAGCGCGACCTGGGTGTGATGCTCGACTCGGTCACCGAACGGCTGAAGAGCACCCTCTACATTCAGAACGTCGAGTTCTTCCTTTTGGAGGAGAGCACGGGGCGGTTCCGGCCCATGCATGCCCACCGCGCCGCCAGCGACCTGGACCTGAGCTTCCTTACTGACCGTCCCTCGGGGCCGCTGTTTTTTGAACGCACGCACCATCAATTGGACGTCGTGCTGCGCCACCTGCCGCATTCGGTGCGGCAGACGATTTCGCGCCTCGACCTGACCTATTACCTGCCGTGCAGCGTGCGCGGCCGCACGGTGGCTTATCTCGGCGTGGGCCGCACGCAGGAAGGCGACTTCCTGTCCACCGAGGACCTGGAGTTGCTGACGACCATCTCCGGCTATGTCAGCATCGCCATTGAGAACGCCCTGCTTTACCGCTCGCTGGAGCGCAAGGTGGCCGAGTATGAACGGCTGAAGGAGTTCAGCGAGAACATCGTCGAGTCGATCAACGTGGGTATTGTCGCCGCCGATCTGGAGGATCGCGTCGAGAGCTGGAACACGCAGATGGAGGCGCTCACCGGCGTGAAGCGCGCCGACGCCGTGGGCCGCACGCTAAGTGAGTTGTTGCCGCTCCGGCTGGCGGCCACGCTGGAGCATCTGCGGGGGGAAAGCGGGATTCATCACATCTACAAGAGCGAGGTCGGGCCGGCGCCGCTGGAATCGCATGCCGGCGGCGCGCCGCATGTCAACGGATCGAACGGGGCGGCCGCGAACGGGAACGGGTCGCAGAGCGCTGTTCCGTCCAAGCCGGCCATCGTGAACATCGCCGTGGCTCCGCTGGTGACCAAGGAAGGCGAGCAGATCGGCCGCCTCATCATCTTCGACAATGTCACCGAGCGCGCCGAACTGGAGCAGCAACTGCTGCAGGCCGACAAGCTGAGCTCGATCGGATTGCTTGCCGCCGGCGTGGCCCACGAGGTGAACACGCCGCTGGCTGTGATCTCCACCTACGCCCAGATGCTGGCCAAGCAGATCACCGGCGACGATCCCAAGGCCAAACTGTTGGAGAAGATTGCCAAGCAGACCTTCCGCGCCAGCGAGATCGTGAATTCGCTGCTCAACTTCTCGCGCACCTCCAAGACCGAGTATGAAGAGGTGGAGGTGAACCGTGTCCTGCGCGACACGCTCAGCCTCATTGAACACCAGTTGGACAAGGCGCGCGTGCGGGTGGAGTTCACCCCCGCCGCGGCGGAGATGGTCATCCGCGGCAATTCAGGTAAAATGCAGCAGGTGTTCCTGAATCTGTTCCTGAATGCGCGCGATGCCATGGATAGCGGCGGAACGCTGGGCGTTCATTGCTCGGCGGAAGACAAGACGGCGAAGATTACCATTTCGGATTCCGGCCACGGCATCCAGCCCGAAGACCTGCCTCGCATTTTCGATCCCTTCTTCACAACGAAGGGGGCTAAGCGCGGCACGGGTTTGGGCCTCTCGGTGACCTACGGCATCGTGCGGGAACACGGCGGCACCATTGACGCGCACAGCGAACCAGGACGCGGCGCGCGCTTTGAGTTGCTCTTCCCCCTGCTGCGCCCGGCCCCGCCGGCGCAGGACCGCACGGCTGTCCATGCTTGAACCCCACTCCGATTCCCCCACCCCCTCCCCCAAGGGCCGCATCCTCGTCATCGATGACGAGGCCGATATCCGCGAGTCGCTGGAAGTCCTGCTCACGATGGAGGGCTACGAGGTGGAACTGGCTTTCAACGCCACCGACGGCCTGGCGAAGATGGAGCGCGGCGCCTACGACCTGGTTCTGCTCGACCTGATGATGCCCGACCGCTCCGGCCTTGAGGTGCTCGACGAGGTGCGCCAGCGCGACCACGAGACGCCGATCTTCCTCATCACCGCCTACGGCTCGACGCAGGTGGCCGTGAACGCGCTGAAGAGCGGCGCCAACGATTATTTCTCCAAGCCCTGGGACAACGAGAAGCTGCTGCTCGAAATCGGGCGTATGATCGGCGCGCACCGGCTCGAACGCGAAAACGTCCAGCTCAAGCGCGCCCTCAAACAGCGCTACGGCTTTGAGAACATCATCGGCAAGAGCGAACGCATGATGAAGGTGCTCGACCTGGTGTCGCAGGTTGCACCCAGCCGCTCCACGGTGATGATTACCGGCGAGACCGGGACGGGCAAGGAACTGATCGCCAAGGCGATTCACTCCCACTCCCCGCGCGCGGGCCAGGTCTTCATCCCGGTGAACACGGGCGCGCTCACGCCGGAACTGCTCGAATCGACGCTCTTCGGCCACGTCAAGGGCGCCTTCACCTCGGCCATTTCGTCGCGCAAGGGCTATTTCGAGGAGGCCAACCGCGGCACCATGTTCTTCGACGAGATCTCGACCATCTCGCCCGACACGCAGGTGAAGCTGTTGCGCGTGATCCAGGAGCGGCAGTTCATGCCGCTGGGCTCGTCCGAGATCATCAACGTCGATGTCCGCCTGATCGCCGCCGCCAACGTGGATTTGAAGAAACTGGTCGAGGAAGGGAAGTTCCGCGAGGACCTCTATTACCGCCTCAACGTCATCCCCATCCACATGCCGCCGTTGCGCGACCGCAAGGAGGACATCCCGCTGCTGGTGGCGCATTTCTTCAACAAGTACGGCCGCGAGAACGACAAGTTCACGACGCCCGACGGCCATTGCGAGATTGCCTTCGACGCCGAGGCATTACAGTTTCTGATGGACTACAACTGGCCCGGCAACGTGCGCGAGTTGGAGAACGCCGTCGAACGCGCCGTCGTGCTTTCCTCGGGAACCAAGGTGAGCGTGGACGTACTGCCGGAGCACATCCTGGAAGCCGGCGGCTTGCGCATCCGCCGCGACGCCGCTGGGGCGCTGCCGCCGGATGCCTCGCTGTTTGAGGTGGTCGCCGATTACGAGCGCCGTAAGATCATCGAAGCCCTGGAAGCCTGCCACTACAGCCAGACCGAGGCCGCCGAGCGGCTGCGTATTCCGCTCTCGACACTCAACCAAAAAATTAAGAGGTTGGATATCGCCATCCGAAAACGTGGCGATAAGTAGATGAGAAGATGTCTGCCACAGCTTTGTCCGATCTGATCCCCCGGATCGCCGCCTCCGCCCCCCTGTTGTATATCGGATCAGTGATGGTCACCGATGCCCGCGCCTTCGTGCGCATTGTGCTGTCGATTCCCGCCGCCTTTCGCGCGTTCCCGTTTGCCCGCCCCGAGCCGCCGCGGGAGCCGACCGCGCTGGCCACGGCGGTGGCCCGCTGCTCCGGAGCGGTGGTCTCCGCGTTGGCCCTCCTTACGTTGTCGGGCCTGCTCAGTTAGCTTCCAACGCCCAGGCCCAAGGTCTCCAGCGCCTTCCGCCAATCGTCTCCCGCATCGACCCGGGCCACCCGGCACTCGCCACGTCCCGCCGGCTTCCACCGCTGAAAGAAGCGCTCCGACGGGGCTCCGGCGAAGAGGCACCGCAAGGGCGTGCCGGCCGCGGCGGCCACGTGCTGGCCCGCCGAATCGTAGCCCACATAAAGAGGAGCACGGGCAATCTCGCGGGCGAAGGGCGCAAATGGGCCGAGCCAGGTCTCGATCTGTCCCGGCGCGGCGCCGCTGGCGGCAATCGCCTGCTCCACGCGCTCACCCTCTTCGCCGCCCATCCCTTTATCAATGAGCACCGGCCGCCCCAGGCAGGCTACCCGGCGCACCAACTCCTTTTCAAACTCCGCGCCCAATCCCTTGGCCGCATTCTCGCCCGTGCCGAGACTGATGCAGATGCGCGCCGGGCCGCCGAGCCCCTCTGCAGGCTTGGTCCAGGCGCGGCCTTCGACGCCGAGACACTCGTGGCACCAGCGCGAGGCCAGCCTCACCAATGAGTCCGGGCGATCGGCACCCGCCGTGCGGCTCTCAAAGAAAAAGTAGCGCTCATCATCCCAGAGCGGCACCAGGCCGAGTTGCGACAGGCGGCTATCGGGGTCGAGCACGAGCGTCTCGGGCGGCACCTGTTCGCGAAGGGCGCGGCCCAGGTCGGCCGAGGCGGCCAACCGGTCGAGCAGCGATCCGGTGCGGGCATAGGGGGCAGGGAAGTGGCGCACACGCTCGGCCCCGGCAAACAGGGCCGCGTTCTTCTCGTTGCCGGCCAGGTGGATGAGTGCATTGGGGAAATGGCGGAGCGCGGCATCCATCACAACGCTCGTCACCGCCACGTCGGCCCCCAGCGTCACACGCGACAGCACGACTACGTCGCGCACGCGGGCCGGATCTCCCTGAAACCGGCTGCCGCGACGGATCCGTTCATAGCGCTCAGCCAGGCCGTCCGCGGTCCACTCCGGCAGGACACGCGCCACCACAGCCGCGAAGCCGTCCACGTAGGCGCGCACGCCCTCTTCGGTGAACGAATCGCCGAGCGGCTCCACCCAGTCGCGAAACAGCGACCGGCTGGCCGCCAGGGCACCATCGCCCTCGCCCCAGGCATCCTCCAGGAGCTTAGCCGGCAGCGTCTGATTCACAATCCATCCTCGATTTTCCTCCCCGCCGGATTCGATCTCCTCACGTTACTATAGTGGGGTCATGGCCAAACGCAGAGATCTCCTCGCTCTCGCCGGGCTTGCCCCGTTCGGGGTTCCCGCTCTCCTCAGTGCCGCCTCCGGCAAGAAACTCTCCAATGTGACCTTGCCCGCCTCGCAAGCAACGGTGCAGAAACACGCCTTTGGCGATCATGGAGTCTATTTCTCCGGCGCCACCGATCAATTGAAGTTCATGGAAGCGGGCAATCTGCTGCTGAAATCGGGCATGGAGCCCCATCCGCCGCACGCTCACCCCGAGGAGGAGTTTCTGCTGGTGACCGAAGGCGCCGGCGCGATCATGGTTGACGGCAAAACCACCCAGGTGGGGCCGGGCAGCATGATGTACTGCGCCGCCAACAAGAGCCATCACATCAAGAATACCGGCAAAACTCCCTTGCTCTTCTACTACTACAAGTGGCAGGCTTGAGAGCCGTCGGCCCTCAAGCCGGCTGAAACCCGAACCACGGCCTGACGCGTCACACCAGCGTCTATGATTCGCACCACGCTGCTCACCTTCACCATCGCCGTGGCCTCTTTGGCCGCCGACTTTCCCGCCATCGAATACCGCGTTCTGGCTACCTCGAAAACCTCCACCATGGAAAAGGAGATGAACGAGGCCGCCGCGCAGGGCTTCCGCTTTGCCGCCACCATGGGCGGCGAAACGGCATTTGGCGGAAAGGAAGCCGTGGTTACCATGGCCAAACCCGCCACGGCTGCCGCCGAAAGTGCCACCTGGCGCTACCTTCTGCTGGCTACCAACCGCACCTCGACGATGCAAAAGGAAATCGCCGACGCTGCTCTCCAGGGCTACGTCTATAAGGGGCAAACGGTCTTTAGCTCCGCATTCGGCGGGCAGGAGGTGGCGGTCATCCTCGAACGCGACACGGCCAACTCCGCGGCCCGCGACGAGTATCTTCTGCTGGCAACCTCGAAGACATCCACCATGCAGAAGGAGTTGAGCGATGCCGGACGAGACGGCTATGAGTTAGTGGGCATGACCGTCGGCAAGACCGCCATGCGCGGCAGCGAGGTCGTTTGTATCCTGCGTCGCCCGGCGTCGCGCTAAGTGCCGCTAAGTGGTTGGCTTGATCGAAGCGGCCGGGTCGGCAACCTCGAACTTAGGACCGTTTTCGTCCCAGTCCTCGGCCTTGAACATACGCCCGGCGCCCTTGGGGCCGTCCAGTTCCTTCACGCTCATCATCGCCTTTGAGCCCTTCACGCGCACCCAGACGTGATGGTAGAAACGGCCTTCCTTGAAGCCGTGGCCCTGTTCCAGAGCCTTCTCCATCGTGCCGCCCGAGCTGCCCACTTCCATATAGGCGATGCCGTCGCGCACGATGCGCACGAAGACGTGGCCGTGACCGCTGATGATGTGCTCCACCCCGTACTTCTTGGCCAACTGGTGCAGCGGGAAATCGCCCGAGCCCAGCTTCAGCGGCGCAATCCAGTAAGGCTTGTGGAAGAAGACAAACTTCGGCCGCTTGTCCTTGTTCGCCTCAAGGTCCTTTTCGAGAAACTTGATCTGGTCTTCGGTCAGGTCGTTGGTACGGCTATTGTCGAGCACGGTGAAGTGCGCTTCCTGGTAATCGAAGCTATAGAAGGTGGGCCGCTTGGACTCCTTCTCGTACAGCGCCTTCGAGGTGTCATTGAAGACGTCGTGGTTACCCGGCGTGAAATAGAGCGGATAGTGGCTGTAGCGCTGGAAGAGCGGGCGTAGCTCGCTCCATTGCGCATCCAGGTCGGCGTCGCGGCCCCCTTGAATGGTGTCGCCGACGTTGATTACGAAGTCCGGGTGCAGCAGGTCCACTTCGCGCCAAATGCGCCCGTAGATCTCCGGTTGCGCCCCGCCAGTGCGGTCGCCCAGGATGGAAAAGCGGAAGTCGTTCTTCGGCTCCGTCACCGCCCTGGTGACAATGACACCGCCGAACACCAGCACCACCAGCGCGGTCGCCAATCGCCCTCTTTGCTGACTCTTCACCTGGATCGCACTCCTTCTGGACGATTGTGCCACGCGGCGGGCAATTTTTGGTGAACGAATGCACTATTTCCGTGAGATGCCGTTCTCGCTTGCGCCCCTCGACCGCGCCATCGCCGCCCTGCTCCCCCTGCTTGGCGCGTGGATCCTGTTGAGCGCGTTGGACGATCTCGTGCTGCTCGGGGCCTGGCTCATCGCCCGCTTCCGGGGCGAACTGCCCCGCCTGCCCAACGTCACCCAGTTGGCCGCCACCGACCACCGCCGCATTGCCGTCTTTGTACCCTGCTGGAAGGAATCCGAAGTCATTGCCGGCATGCTCCGCCACAACCTGGCCGCCATCGGCTACGACCGCTTCGCCTTTTTCGTTGGCGCCTACCCGAACGACTCGCCCACTGTAACCGCCATTGAGCAGATGGCCGCCGCCGACCCGCGCATCCACCTCGCCCTGGTCCCGCACAACGGCCCCACCAGCAAGGCTGACTGCCTGAACTGGGTCTATCAGCGCATGCTGCTGGCTGAAGAACAATCCGGCGAGCGCTTCGACCTTGTCCTGATGCACGACGCCGAGGACCTGATCCATCCCGAGGAGATGCGCTTCGTCAACTGGTTCGCGCGCGACTACGGCTTCATCCAGACCCCCGTACTGCCCCTGGCTACCCCGCCGAGGATGTGGGTACATGGGCTCTATATTGACGATTTCACCGAATTTCACTCCAAGGATCTGCCCGCGCGCTGGTGGCTGGGCGGCTTCATCCCCAGTTCCGGCGTGGGGACTGCCTTGCGCCGCGATGCGATTGAAACACTCGCCGCCTCCTCGTCGAACCACATTTTCGAACCCGGCAGCCTGACCGAGGACTACGAATTGGGCTGCCGCATGTCGCGCCTCGGCGTAAAGCAACTCTTCGTGCCCGTCGAGCCTCCCGTAGCAACCGAACTGCCACCGTTGGCCACGCGCGAGATGTTCCCCACGACGTTTTACACCGCATTGCGGCAGCGCACGCGCTGGGTCACCGGCATTTCGCTGCAGGGCATGGAGCGGCACGGCGTGGGCATCACGCTCGCCGAAACCTGGTGGTTCTGGCGCGACCGCAAGGGGCTGATCGGGAACCCGTTGAGTTTGCTCGCCAATTTGATGTTCCTCTATGGCCTGGCGACAGCCGCGCACGCCTCGGCGGCGCACATCCCATGGCGGCTGGGCGAACTCGTCGCGGCCGCAGTGCCCAGTTGGATGGTAGCGGCCACGGCGCTGGCAGGTCTGATGCAGGTGGGCGCCCGGTCGTGGCTCGTGTCGCGCATCTACGGCTGGCCGATGGCCGCCCGCACGCCGCTGCGCTCATTGGTTGGCAACTTCCTGAATGGCGCGGCGACAGTCTGCGCCGTCCACCGCTACCTGGCGGCGCGCTGGAGCCGGCGGCCACTGGTGTGGTTGAAAACCTCACACGACTATCCCAGCATTGAGGCGCTGCGGGAACACAAACGGCCGCTGGAAGAGGTGCTGGTAGGCTCTCGCTATCTCACGCCGGCGGACCTGGCTGCCGCCAAGCTGGCGCTGGCTCCCGGCGCCGACCTGCTGCCTCATCTGGTGCAGCTCGGCCTCATTACCGAGGACGGGGCACTGGAATCGCTCTGTGTGCAGCACGGCGTGGAGTCGGCTGAAGTGCCGGCTTCGGCCGTGCGGCGTGAGCTGGCCCGCGCCCTGCCGCGCAGTCTGAGCGCCCGCTATCGCATCCTGCCGTACGCCATTGTGAACGGTGAGTTGCATGTGGCCAGTCCGCACATGCCCCCCGAGGACTGGCGGAATGCGCTGCGGCGACACACCACGCTCAACTTGCGCGTGGTGCTGGTGACCGAAAGCAACTATCGGCGACTATGCGATGAATACTTATAAAAGAACAGGTTACGAAGGATTGAGGAGACGATTTATGGCCCACCACTTGCACTGGGAATTTCGCCGTGGTAGTCTGAGAAGGTTGTCAGCGGGTCCTGAGCCGCACGGTGCAAACCGAAGGGGAACAGGGCAAAGCGATTGTTGAGATCGCACTCCTCCAACGTAGTCGGATCGGAAATGACCGGCAAGCCCACGATGGCTTGAGATGAGGGTTCTGAAACGGCAGGTTGAAGCAAGAATGAGGAAAAGCTGGATAACGAAAACGGAAAGTGGTAATCTGAAAAGGTTGCGCGGTTGAGCGGCAAAAGCCGGTTGCAAAGCGCAGAATGGTCTGCTACAGTACATACTGTAGAGTGAGTGAGAGCAGCGGAAGGAAGTTGGCTGCAGGCCGCAATGGCCCGGTAGCCGAACGGTAAGGCCCTCAAAGCGGGGGCGATCCCGGAAGCAGTTCCTTTTTAAGTTGTTTCAGACCCCAAAAAAATATTCTCAGGTTGACGCTCGCCCACAAGGAGCTTGAGCGCGCCTGGATGCAAGTTTCGAGGTAGCAGTTGATCTGGTCCGGTTCGCCGTGCCAGGTTGGGTGCCAAGTTGTTTGACAATCTGGTTGGATACAAAGCAATTCGTCAGACGCTTTGAGTGAAGCGGGATCGAGAGCCCGCCGGAGCTAGCCCTCTGGTGTGGTTCGAATCAAACTCACAATTTTAAATGAGAGTTTGATCCCGGCTCAGAATCAACGCTGGCGGCGCGCCTAACACATGCAAGTCGAGCGAGAAAGGGGCAACCTGAGTAAAGCGGCGTACGGGTGAGTAACACGTGGATCATCTACCCTTTTGTGGGGAATAACTCTGGGAAACCGGAGCTAATACCGCATAAGTCCGAGAGGAGAAAGCAGCAATGCGCAGAAGGAGGAGTCCGCGGCTGATTAGCTAGTTGGTGGGGTAATGGCTCACCAAGGCTTCGATCGGTAGCCGGCCTGAGAGGGCACACGGCCACACTGGCACTGAGACACGGGCCAGACTCCTACGGGAGGCAGCAGTGGGGAATCTTGCACAATGGGGGAAACCCTGATGCAGCGACGCCGCGTGAGCGATGAAGCCCTTCGGGGTGTAAAGCTCTTTCGACGGGAACGATAATGACGGTACCCGGAGAAGAAGCTGCGGCTAACTACGTGCCAGCAGCCGCGGTAATACGTAGGCAGCAAGCGTTGTTCGGAGTTACTGGGCGTAAAGAGTACGTAGGCGGTTTGCTAAGTCTGGTGTGAAATCTCCTGGCTTAACTGGGAGGGTGCGCTAGATACTGGCAGGCTTGAGTATGGGAGAGGAGAGTGGAATTCCTGGTGTAGCGGTGAAATGCGTAGATATCAGGAGGAACGCCGGTGGTGTAGACGGCTCTCTGGACCATTACTGACGCTGAGGTACGAAAGCGTGGGTAGCAAACAGGATTAGATACCCTGGTAGTCCACGCCCTAAACGATGCGGACTTGGTGTGGGCAGTTCAGTCTGTCTGTGCCGGAGCTAACGCGTTAAGTCCGCCGCCTGGGGAGTACGGTCGCAAGGCTGAAACTCAAAGGAATTGACGGGGGCCCGCACAAGCGGTGGAGCATGTGGTTTAATTCGACGCAACGCGAAGAACCTTACCTGGGCTCGAACGGCTTTCTAACGACGGTGGAAACATCGTTATCCCGCAAGGGAGTAGAGTCGAGGTGCTGCATGGCTGTCGTCAGCTCGTGTCGTGAGATGTTGGGTTAAGTCCCGCAACGAGCGCAACCCTTGTCCTGTGTTGCCATCATTCAGTTGGGCACTCTCAGGAGACCGCCAGCGATAAGTTGGAGGAAGGTGGGGATGACGTCAAGTCATCATGGCCTTTATGTCCAGGGCTACACACGTGCTACAATGGACGGTACAAAGCGCTGCAAACCCGCGAGGGGGAGCCAATCGCATAAAACCGTTCTCAGTTCGGATCGCAGGCTGCAACTCGCCTGCGTGAAGCTGGAATCGCTAGTAATGGTATATCAGAACGATACCGTGAATACGTTCCCGGGCCTTGTACACACCGCCCGTCACATCACGAAAGTGGGTTGCACTAGAAGTCCCCAGGCTAACCGCAAGGAGGCAGGGGCCCAAGGTGTGACTCATGATTGGGGTGAAGTCGTAACAAGGTAGCCGTAGGAGAACCTGCGGCTGGATCACCTCCTTTCTAAAGAGAAACGGGAGTGCAGATGCTGAATTGGTGAGTCGGTCCCTGTGTACGGGGAGGCTCGCCGGCCGGACGCCCTTCGGGGTGTATGGTTACTGTAAGCATCAGTCGTTGCACTCTTCAAAAATCCCGCGTCTCTTCTCGAAGTGTCTCGGATTGTCTGGGATGGCTGGCTGAGCCGCCTCCTGTATCCAACCAGCCTCGAAACCAGTTTGCTTGCGGCCGCGCTGCAGGCATTACCCGGTCGCTTAATCGGACGGCCGGGAGATCCAGTGGGGCTGTAGCTCAGCTGGGAGAGCACCTGCTTTGCAAGCAGGGGGTCACCGGTTCGATCCCGGTCAGCTCCACCAGCTACGCTCGGCACGGAGTCTGGGCCTGTAGCTCAGGTGGTTAGAGCGCACCCCTGATAAGGGTGAGGTCGGTAGTTCGACTCTACCCAGGCCCACCATCATCCGGGAGGCAGGGCAAGCTGGCGAAGTCAGGAAGACGGAAGCCGTGGTTCTCTGGTGAGAATCGCGACTTGCGGAGTCCTGATGGACAAAGCGAATGTTGTTTGACAACTGAATATTGACGGGCACTGCACAAGTTCGTGCCAGTCTGCTGAATGGGGAAGTCGAAGTACTGATCCCATCGGAAAGGCTGGTCGTAAATGAGCGCTGCTGGCGGGGAACGGATGCTGTATGAGAGCCGTTCAATGATCCGCTGGCGACCATGGACCCTTCCACGCGGTCCGTGAGTCTGCTCTGTGTTGTGTGTAAATTTTATGGTCAAGCTACTAAGGGCATGCGTGGGGATGCCTTGGCGCAAGAAGGCGATGAAGGACGTGGCAAGCTGCGATAAGCCTCGGGGAGAAGCAAGCATTCTGTGATCCGGGGATTTCCGAATGGAGAAATCCAGCCGGTGGGAACACCGGCTATCATACGCTGAATTCATAGGCGTATGAAGCGAACCTGGGGAAGTGAACCATCTCAGTACCCAGAGGAAGAGAAAACAACCGTGATTCCGAGAGTAGTGGCGAGCGAAATCGGAACAGCCTAAACCAGGCGATTCGAAAGGAAAGTCTGGGGTTGCAGGACCACAATATCCTGCTTGGTGATCGGGCTTCGGTCCGAGGGCTGAGCAGGTTAAAAGAGGTAATGAAAGCGATAGGAGAATGGTCTGAAGAAAGGCCAGCCATAGAGGGTAATAGCCCCGTATTCGAAATTGCAATCATGCTTCAAGTGGCTCCTAAGTACCGCGGGACACGTGAAACCCTGCGGGAATCTGCCGGGACCATCCGGTAAGGCTAAATACTCACTTGCGACCGATAGTGAACTAGTACCGTGAGGGAAAGGTGAAAAGAACCCCTGTGAGGGGAGTGAAATAGTACCTGAAACCGCATGCCTACAAGCAGTTGGAGGGCTATGGCCGCAAGGCAAAGCCTGACATCGTGCCTATTGAATAATGAGCTGGCTAGTTTGTGTTAGTGGCGAGGTTAAGCGAAAGCGAGCCGCAGCGAAAGCGAGTCTGAATAGGGCGTTGAGTCGCTGGCACAAGACGCGAAGCGGGATGATCTACCCTTGGCCAGGATGAAGTCGGTGTAACAGCCGATGGAGGTCCGAACTAGTGTTGGTTGAAAACAGCTTGGATGAGCTGAGGGTAGGGGTGAAAGGCTAATCAAATTCCGTGATAGCTCGTTCTCTCCGAAATAGCTTTAGGGCTAGCCTCGTGTGGTCCGCCCCGGTGGTAGAGATCTGGTTGAACTAGGGGGCTTCCCAGCCTACCGAATTCAGTCAAACTGCGAATGCCGGGAGCGAGCAGCACGGGAGTCAGACAGTCAGGGCTAAGCTTGATTGTCAAAAGGGGAAGAGCCCAGACCATCAACTAAGGCCCCCAAGTACATGCTAAGTGGGAAAGGAAGTCGGGAGGCTCAAACAGCGAGGAGGTTGGCTTAGAAGCAGCCATCCTTTAAAGAAAGCGTAATAGCTCACTCGTCGAGCCGCCCGGTACCGACAATCCAACGGGGCTCAAGCATGTCGCCGAAGTTATGGAAGTGCGCAAGCACTTGGTAGGAGAGCGTTCCCAACGCAGTCAAGGCCGATCGTAAGGACGGCTGGAGTGTTGGGAAGAGACTCTGCCAGCATAAGTAGCGATAAACGAGGTGAGAACCCTCGTCGCCGTAAGTCTAAGGTTTCCTGAGAAAGGTTAATCCGCTCAGGGTTAGTCGGATCCTAAGGTGAGGCCGAAAGGCGTAGCTGATGGACACACGGTTAATATTCCGTGACCTCCGTAGGAGATACCGATGCGGGGACGCAGTTCCAAGCTCGCGAGGGGCAATGGTTTCCACTCGTGGGGGAGGGAAGGTCTGGATTGGCAAATCCGCCAGGCCGTCTGCCAGGAAAAGCCGCTAAGGGCTGAAGGAGTCCGTACCACAAACCGACACAGGTGGACATGTTGAATATACTCAGGCGCTCGGGTGATTGGTTGTTCAGGAACTAGGCAAATTAACCCCGTAACTTCGGGAGAAGGGGTGCCTCAGCAATGAGGCCGCAGTGAAACGCGAAGGGCGACTGTTTAACAAAAACACAGGTCTCTGCAAAGTCTAAAACGACGTATAGGGGCTGACGCCTGCCCGGTGCTGGAAGGTTAAAAGGAGGGGTTAGCGCAAGCGAAGCTCTGAATTGAAGCCCCAGTGAACGGCGGCCGTAACTATAACGGTCCTAAGGTAGCGAAATTCCTTGTCGGGTAAGTTCCGACCTGCACGAATGGCGTAACGATCCTTCGACTGTCGTAACAACTAGCCCGGCGAACTTGTGGTTCCGGTGAAGACGCCGGATGCCCGCCACTAGACGGAAAGACCCCGTGCACCTTTACTATACTTTATCAGTGAATTATGGGTCCATCTGCGCAGGATAGGTGGGAGGCTTTGAACCCAGTTTCTTGGGATTGGGGGAGCCAACGGTGAGATACCACCCTGATGGTTCTGTGATTCTAACCTAGGTCCGTTATCCGGATCAGGGACACTGATAGACGGGTAGTTTGACTGGGGCGGTCGCCTCCTAAAATGTAACGGAGGCGCGCGAAGCTTGGTTCAGGAGGTTTGGAAATCCTCCTTCGAGTGCATTGGCATAAACCAGGTTGACTGCGAGACTTACAAGTCAAGCAGGTGCGAAAGCAGGCCAAAGTGATCCGGTGGTTCTGTATGGAAGGGCCATCGCTCAACGGATAAAAGGTACGCCGGGGATAACAGGCTGATCGGAGCCAAGAGTTCACATCGACGCTCCGGTTTGGCACCTCGATGTCGGTTCATCGCATCCTGGGGGTGTAGAAGCTCCCAAGGGTTAGGCTGTTCGCCTATTAAAGCGGTACGTGAACTGGGTTCAGAACGTCGCGAGACAGTTCGGTCCCTATCTGTGGTGGGCGTAGGAAATTTGAGAGGGCTTGGCCGTAGTACGAGAGGACCCGGCTGAACAGACCTCTTGTGATCCTGTTGTCGCGCCAGCGGCACAGCAGGGTAGCGAAGTCTGGTTAGGATAAGCGCTGAATGCATATAAGCGCGAAACCTGCCTCGAGATGAGATTTCCCAAGCGAAAGCTATGAAGGGCCCTGGAAGACTACCAGGTTGATAGGTCGGATGTGGAAAGCAGTAATGCGATGAGCTTACCGATACTAATAGCCCGTTCGGCTTGACCATAAAATTTACTCATTACATAGAGCAAACGCTCATTACGTCTAGCTTGTGCACCCCGTCAATATTTAAGTTCCAAAAGATTCGGCGCCGCGTCGCTAAACGCGTTTCGCCTTCAGCTTTTGGGTGGCTCTAGCGAGAAGGTCACACCCGTTCCCATCCCGAACACGGCAGTTAAGCTTCTCAGCCCCGATGGTACTGCATGGGCGACTGTGTGGGAGAGTAGGACGCCGCCCAATTAACTTTGAAAAGCCCCGCCACCTGCGGGGCTTTTTCATTTGCAGCCTCCTCCCGGCCGTGCCATAATCCCCCCGTGGCCGCCCCTTCTGAATCCCCCCAATATCACTACCTTCACTTCCACTGCACGGCGGAGGGCACTCCGCTTCTCGTCCTCTACCTGAAAACCATCCTCCTCTCCATCCTCACTCTCGGCATCTACTCCTTCTGGGGACGTACCGAGATCCGCCGCTACCTCCATAACGAGGTGTTCGCCGGCGACGACCGTTTCGAGTGGCACGGCACCGCTCTGGAACTCCTCGTCGGCTGGCTGAAGGCCATCGCCGTCCTCATTGTCATTTACGGACTCTTTTTCCTGGCCACACTCAGCGGTTCGGAAGCGGTGAAGGTCGGGGCCGTCATCGCGCTCTATCTCGGCATCTTCGCCCTCATGCCGTTCATCCTCGTCGGTTCCCAGCGCTACCGGCTTAGCCGCACCTCGCTGCGCGGCATCCGCTTCTCCTCCACTGCCCGCACTGGGGAATTCGCCAAAATCTACTTCAAGGGGCTGCTGTTTACGATCTTCACCCTGGGCTTCTACTCTCCCTACTACGCCAACAATATTGTCGGTTACCTGACCCGCAGCGCCCGTTATGGCGACCAGCCGTTCCATTACGACGGCGAAGGCCGGCCGCTGCTGGGCTCGTACTTCGCCATGATCTTTCTCCTGCTTCCTACGCTCTACCTGATCACTTTTTGGTATCTGGCCCGCCAGCAGCGTCATTTCTGGAATCACACCACCTTCGGGCCGGCCCGCTTTGAATGCACCATCCGCGGCCGACAGATTCTCTGGCTCATGTTTTCCAACTTTCTCCTGATCGTCTTCACCCTCGGCATCGCTTATCCCTGGACCCTCATCCGCGGCATCCGCCTGCAGTGCGCCACGCTGCGGCTGTTTGGTGAAGTTGACCTCTCTACCGTGCATCAACTCGTCACCGGACCGACGGCCACCGGCGAGGCTCTTGGCCAGGTGCTGGAAGTGGAGAGCGACATTGGCGGAGCGTTCGGCCTGTAGACTGCGATGACTGCCGCCTATTTCGACGGCCGCTCCGCCGTTCGCCACTCTGTGCAACTCCGCCTTGCCGGCGAAGGGTTGATGCTCACCCGGGAAGATGGGCGCATTGAGCACTGGCCGTTTCACTCCTACCGCGTCCAGCGCAGCCCGGGTGATCGTTTCCTGCGATTTGAGCGCGCGCCTTATCGCGGAGAGTGCCTGCTGGTCGAAGACCCGGCCGACATCGCGCGCATCCTTGCCGAATTGCGCCACTCCGGATCCTCCCCGGCGCGCCGCAAGCGCCTCGCTGCCATCCTGGTGGTGGCCACCGTCGCCATCTGTGCCGCACTCTATGCCGCTTTCCCCCTTGTAGTCTCCGCCATCGCCCGCTTTGCTCCTGTCGCATGGGAACAGCGATTGGGCCGCGCCGTTTCCCTTTCCCTTGCCCCGATGTCGGAACGCATCACTGACCCCGCCGCCGCGCGCGCCATTGCCAAGGTCGCCACGCGTCTTCATGAAGCCGCTCCCGGACCCTATCACTATCAGGTCTCCCTCACCCGCGAGGCCACCGTCAATGCCTGGGCCGCTCCCGGCGGCTATGTCAACGTCTACTGCGGGCTCGTTCAGCGGCTCGACTCCGGCGATGAATTTGCCGCCATCCTCGCGCACGAGTTCCAGCACGTCACCCAGCGCCACTCCACGCGCAACCTGGTGCGCACTCTTCTCATCCGCACCGCGCTGACACTCACGGGAACCGGCGGCGAAGGGCTCTTCGATACGGCCGCCATGCTGGGCGCCCTCCAACTCATGCGCGGTGACGAGTCTGCCGCCGATGCCCTCGGCCTTGAACTGCTCGAACGCGCCCGCATCGATCCGCGCGCCATGGCCAGGGCTTTTGAGCGCATCGACCACGATTCAACAGAGCCAAGGGGGGACCTGCCGGGCGCGCTCGATTACCTCTCCACCCACCCCAGCACGCAAAGCCGCATCGAAGCCGCGCGCCGCGCTGCCCGCAGCGGCCAATACGAACCCGCACTCTCCCCCGCCGAGTGGAAGCAGCTCCAGCAGGCCTGCTATTCGTTGCCCGAAAGCGGCAGCGGCAAGTAGTCGTAGTCGACCATCATCTTCTCCGTCAGCAGCACCTTCAGCTCCCGCTCCACCTTGACCAGTTCCGGACGCCCCGCCAGGTTCGTCAACTCCGCCGGATCGCGTTCCAGGTCATACAACTCCATCACCGGCCGCTTGCCGAAGTAGATGCGCTCCCAATCGGCCTTGAGCATGCCGGCCTTGTGCAGCGCCACCACCTCCTGCCAGCCCGCATCGCCCGCCGAATCCACCGGCTGATACTGCATCTGCGGCGTGCAGTTGTAAATGAGCTTCCACCTCTTAGTCCGCACGCACCGAGACAGATCGAACGTGCTCGCCTTCGTGTCTTCGGCAAACGGCGCATTGCCGTGATACAGGCGCGCGCCGAACAGCGCTTCCCGCGCCTTGTACCCGCTTGCGCTCGTGAGTGCGCCAAGAAAACTGCGCCCGGCCATCTCCTTCGGTTGTTCGGCACATGCGGCGGCGAGCAGCGTCGGAGTCATGTCTTCACCTGATACCAGGTCGTCGCACACCTGGCCAGCTTTGACGCGCTTCGGCCAGCGCACCAGCAGCGGCACATGCAAGCCGCGATCGTAGAGCGAACCCTTCCCGCGCGGCAGCGCCATTCCGTTATCGCCCATGAAGACGATGATCGTATTGTCGGCGTCTCCGCGCGCCCCCACGGCATCCACCACCCACTGGAACTCCTCGTCCATGCGACCGATCTCGTCGTAGTGACGGCGATAGTCCTCACGCATCCCCGGCACATCGGGCACATCCGCCGTCAAGCGCACCTTCGCCGGATCATGCGGCTTGGCCAGTGCGTTCTTGTCCCATTGATGGTGCGGATCGTTGAAGTTCACCCACAGGAAGTAGGGCCGCTTGTCCGGTATCTTGCCGAAGAACTCGGCCAGCTTCGCTTTCGTTTGCGCGCGCGACGAATTGCCGTCCAGCCAGTCCACGCGCCGCTGCCAGGTGAGCAGGTGATTGCGGTCAAACAGCTCCTGAATCGTAGGACCCACGCGCGCCGGGCCATCGAGATGGAACCAGCGCCGGCACACGCCCGTGAAGTAGCCCTTTGTTCGCAGCAGTTCCGGCAGCGTTACCACATCCGGAGGCAAGGGCGAAGAGAATCGCCCCATGCGCGCGCCCACCGGCGAGCGGCCCGTGAGCATCGCCGTGCGCGACGGTACACACTGCGGCGCAGCCGTATAGGCATGCGCAAACCTCATCCCTTCGGAAGCAAATCGGTCCAGGTTCGGCGTGCGAATCTCCGGATCGCCATAGCAGCCCATGTAGGGCGCGCTATGGTCGTCGGAGAGAATCAGAACAATGTTCGGCGGCGGCTCCGTTGCCTGTCCAAAAGCCCGCTGCCCGAGGGCAGCCATCGTTGCCAGCGCGTCGCGTCGTCTCACGCTGGCATTCTACTGCACGGCCAGTTACTGCACTACCAGCACCCCCCAAGGTCCGGTTCCCACGGGAATGCTCTTCACCACTTTCTGTGCCACTACGTCCACCACCACGACCGCATTCGACGGCCCGTCGGCGGCAAACAGCAGCTTGCCATCCGGCGAGAGCGCAATCCCCCACGGCCGCGCGCCCACTTCGATCTCACCTTCCACGGCGTTCTTCGCCGTGTCGATGAGGAACAGTTTTCCGCCGCGCCCCGTGCTCACGTAGGCCTTGGTCCCATCACTCGACACCGCCACATCCATCGGCTTAATCACACCGGGCTTGCCCAGCACGACCTTGCCCACCACCTTGTGCGCCACCGCGTCCACCACGCTCACAAAGCCGTCGTTCTCATTGGTCACATAGGCGCGCTTGCCATTAGGCAAAAACGCCACCGAGCGCGGCCGCCGCCCCACCTTCACGCTCTTGATTACCTTCTTGCCGGCAATGTCCACCGCCGTAATCGTTCCATCGTCCTCCGACGTCACATAGAAGAACTTCCCATCCGGGCTCGTGGTCACCCCCTCCGGCTCCTCGCCCACGGTCACCGATGCCGTCACGCTGCCCGCGGCCACATCGACGAAACTCGCCTTCCCATCGTCCTCATTCGAGACGAACATCTGCGCGCCATCTTTGCTGAGCGCAAACTCCTCGGGGTCAGATCCGCTCTTGATCACGCGTGCCACCTTGCTCTGCGCCACATCGATCACGCCAATGCCATCGGCGCTCTTGTCGGGCGGCGGCAGGGTGCTTTCGTCCACTCCCGGCGGCGCGGGCGGCGAACCGCTCAGCGCCACGTACACCAACTTGCCGTCGGGACTCGCGTGAATCCCGCGCGGACGTTTGCCCACAGGGATCGTCGCCATCACCTCCATCGCCACCGGATCGATCGCGCTTACGTCTCCCGAGTTCTCGTTCGTCACGTAGACGACATAGGGCGGCCGGGGCCGCTCCTGCTTGGTCTCCGCCTTCTTCTCCGCCACCGGCGCCGTCGAGCACGCCGCCATCACCATCACGCCCACCGCTACCGCAATCCGCTTCATCTAGCTCTCCATCAGATCGAATACATAGAGCGAACGCCCGATCGGCATTGCCACATACTGCTTCCCATCCACAGCGTACGTCATCGGCCCTGAGTTCATTGGTCCATTCGTTTTGAAGCGCCACAACAGTTCGCCCGTGGCCGCATTCAGCGCGAAGAAATCGCCCTGCCCGATGCCCGAAAACAGAAGCCCACCCTGAGTCGTCAGGATGCCTACGTTGAGCGGGATCTGCGTCTTGAACTCCCATTTCAGATTGCCCGTCTCCGGCTCCAGCGCGCGAATCGCGCCATACGGTTCTTCATCCGGCTTCACACGCTGGCCGCCGCCGTTGAAGATCACGCCCGGTTTGTACTCGGCCTCGCCCTTGTAATAGAACGCGCCCTGCTCGCGCGCCGGCACATAGAAGAGCTTCGTCTGCGGGCTATAGGAAGGGCTCGCCCAGTTCGTTCCGCCCGCCAGCGACGGCCACACCAGGTTGCCTTCCTCGGTCGGATCGGTGCCGGCAATCACCATCGGCCGGCCGCTGTCGTCGAGCCCCTTGGCCCAGGTCTGTTTCACAAACGGTTTGCCCGCAAGGAACTTGCCGTTGTCGCGGTCCAGCACATAGAAGAACGCATTGCGGTTGGCCGTGGCCACCATCTTTTTGGCCGCGCCGCGAAATGTGCCGTCGATCAGCACCGGCACCTGCGTTGCATCCCAATCGTGCGTATCGTGCGGTGTGAACTGAAAGTGCCACTTCTTCTTGCCCGTGTCCACATCAAGCGCGATGAACGAGCAGGAGTAGAGGTTGTCGCCCAGCCGCACATCGCCGTTCCAATCAGGGCCCGGATTGCCTGTGCCCCAGATGGTCGTGTTCGTCGCCGGATCGTATGAGCCCGTCGTCCAGATGGCCGCCGATCCCGTCTTCCAGGAGTCGCCCTCCCAGGTGCCGAATTCGGGATCGCCCGGTCCGGGAATCGTATGGAAGCGCCAGACGCGCTTGCCGGTCCTGGCATCGTAGGCGTCCAGGAAGCCGCGAATGCCAAACTCACCGCCCGCCGCGCCAATGAGGATTTTGTCCTTCACCGCCAGCGGAGCCACAGTCGACGAGTAGCCGAGCTTGTGGTCCGCCATCTCCACGTCCCACTTGATGCGCCCCGTCTTGGCGTCGAGCGCGATCAGGTGAGCGTCGATGGAGCCGTAATAGATGGTGTCGCCGAGAATGGCCACGCCGCGGTTCGGCCGCCCGCAGCAGAGCCGCAGATCCTGCGGAATCTTCTTCTCATAGCGCCACAGCAAATTGCCCGTGCGCGTGTCGAGCGACTTCACGATGTTCGGCCCCTCGGTGAGGAACATCACGCCGTCCACTACCAGCGGCGTCGTCTCGTGTGACTCCGTCGTGCCCGTGTGATGCACCCAGGCCACCTTCAGCCGCTTCACGTTCGACACGTTGATCTGGTCGAGCGCCGAGTGGCGCTGGCCGTTGTAGTTGCCCGAATAGGTGAGCCAGTTGTGCGGCTCCTTCTGCGCCTCCACGATGCGCGAAAACGGGACATTCTGCGCCCACGCGGCGCTTGCCGCCAACATCAACGCCAATCCCGACGTCAATCCCAACAGGGGCAGTCTCATTGCAGCGGCTCCTTCAGCGAAACCAGGTAGGCAACCAGGTCATCCAACTCGGTCGCGTTCAGCTTTTCTTGATAGGAAGGCATGGGCGACCGCGAGCGGTCGGCCGTCACCTCCTTCAGGTCTTTCCTCAGATAGGAGTGATTGTTGCCGGCGAAATCGCGCAGCACCACGGCGAAGGTATCTTCGTGCACGCGGACACCGTCGATGGTTTTGCCCGACACCGTCAACACCCGCGTCGGCACAAAGCCCTCGGGTAGCGACGCCGGCGGATTGATCAGCGACTCGCGCAGGTGTGAAGCGCTGCGCTTCATGCCGATGCTGGAAAGATCCGGTCCCATGTAGCCGCCCGTGAAGACGCCCCCCTGCTTCACCGTGTGGCACCCCGCGCAGCCATGCTTCGCATACAGCGCCTTGCCCGCCGCGACGTTGCCCGAGACAGCGCGCACATCCACCTTGGCCAGGCTGCGCACGTAGGCCGCCACCTGCGTCACCTCGCGCCGCGTCATGTGCCAGGCTGACGGCATTTCGGTGCCGGGAATGCCCACCTCGATAATGCGCGCCAGGTCGCCATCGGTCTTGGCCTGCACCAACTCCTGCCGCGACAAGTCAGCGCCCTTGCCGCCATCGCCCGTGGGACCGTGGCAATAGGTGCATGAGCCGAGATAGAGCTTCTTGCCGCGAGCCAGGTCCTCGGGGCTGTCAGGCAGTTTCACAGCCTCTTTCGGCTGGGCCGCGGCCACGGCGGCCAACCACAGCAAGCCCAGCGCCATTCGTGCGAATCGGTGTACGTTCATGGCCCACATCGCGTCCGTCCTCCTACTCCCAAGCCTGGTCCTTCATAAAGCCCCGGTGTTCGGCCAGCGGCCGTTCCGAGCGGAAGTGGCGCTTGTACGTGGCGATCCAATCCTCAGCCAGTTCCGCCTGCACGCTTGTCAGCTCCAACGCGCCCGAGCACACCTGCCGGCGCAGATCATCTTCCAGCGCATCCTTCACGCGAGAATTCCAGATACCCTCCGCATAGGGCTGCGGCCACAGATTACGCGCCTCCTCGGCGCCGCCCAGCGCGGGACTAATCAGGTAGTCGAGCTCATAAGCCCGCGCCCGCGGCCGGGCGATCCTGTAATCGCGGAACACGCGCCGCGCCAGTTCCACGGGAGCCCGCCGCTCGCCATCTTCCTCCGCCAGCCCGCACACCTCGTCCCGCGTCAGCGCCCGCGCCGCGCCGGGCGTCAGCCGCGCATCGGGCAAGGGCCCCGCCGGGGCTCGCAGGTGGGTGTTCCACAACACGCCGCCGGCCACCGCCGCCATCACACAGGCCGCCGCCGCATAGCGCAGCCAGTGGCGCGAGCGCGTCTCCAATCCACGCCGCAGGTTCGCCAGTGGTTGCTCCATCGCGGGCGGCGCTGTTGATGGTCTCGACGCCACCCAGTTCGCCATCGCCTGTTCCAGTTGCGCCCGCCGCGCGCCGCACGCCTGGCACTGCGCCACATGCGCGATCCATTCCTGTTCACGCGCGCCCGCTTCACCGTCCAACAGCAGCAGCAATTCTTCATCCCGCAAATGCTCATGCGCGCGCATCGCCGTCAACCTCTCTCCACTACACTGAGCTTGTTCAGCGACCGCGCCAGTGAAGCCGCCACCGCGCCGAGCGACATCTCCAGCGCTTCGCCGATCTCGCGGTAGCGCAGCCCCTCGGCACGCAGCAACAGGCAATACCGGTCGCGTTCGGGCAGCGCCGCCACCACGTTTTGCATGCGTACCTGCCGCGCCTTCCAATCCGCCTGCTCCTCCGGCGTCATGCCGCCGTCCACCAGGTCGAACTCCGCCGTCTCGCATCCCTTGCGCATCAGCCGTTTCAGAGCCAGGTTGTGGCCGACGCGAAATACCCAGCCGCGCAGGCAATCCCGCGGCTTTCCCTGCCGCAGATGTTCATACAGGCTGAGGAACGTCTCCTGCGCCACATCCTCGCTGTCGTCCTCGCGCAGCCCCAACGAACGCAGGTAGCGCAGCAGCGGTGCGCGCAGCTCGACGAACAGGGCCGTCACCTCTTCGCGCACACACGGCGCCCCGTTGACTCCAATGCCAATGCGGATGCTTCCCAGAACGCTGCTCACACGTAGCCCCTCAACTCCTCGATCCGGCGTGAACCCGTCTTCCCTCATGCCCGGAAAAAAAAGACTGAACACAGGCCCACCGGCAGGAATATCGTATTCTATGCCGCTGCTACGTGTCTTGGCGATTTTGTTTTGGGCCCTCTCCCTTGCGGCCGCCCTCCGCCTCGAAGTCCGCGACCCCTCGGGCGCTCCCGTCGACGCCAGGCTCACCCTGCGGCATCTCGACTCCGGCCGTCTGACGCAGGCGCAAAGCGGGCCGCAGGGCGTCTACGACAACCCCGGTCTGCCCGCCGGGCGCTACCGCCTGGTCGTGTCGCGAGAGGGCTTCGCCACGCACGCCGCCTCGCTCGAGGTCCCCGCGCAGGGCGCCCTGGAGCGCACCATCACGCTCACCCTCGGCGCTCCCTCCTATTCGCTCGACGTCGTCTCCCCCACCCCACTGGAAGGGCTCGGCCTCGTCCCGGCAGAACTCCCGGTTCCCGTGCAGACGGCGACCGCGCTCGACCTCCGCGACTCCGGCGCTCTCGACCTTGTCGACTTCCTTAACCGCCGCATGAGCGGCGTCTACCTCAACGAGATGCAGGCCAACCCGCTCCAGCCCGACCTCAACTACCGCGGCTACACCGCCTCGCCGCTGCTGGGTACACCGCAGGGCGTGTCCATTTTCTTCGACGGCGTGCGCATGAACCAGCCGTTCGGTGAGGTCGTCTCCTGGGACCTCATCCCCCGCGCCGCCATCGCCGAGGCCACTCTGTTGCCCGGCTCCAATCCGCTGTTCGGACTCAACACGCTCGGCGGCGCCGTCTCCTTGCGCGCCAAGGATGGCCGCAGCCATCCGGGGACCTCTCTTCAACTCAGCGGCGGCAGCTTCGGCCGCAAGATGGCCGACCTCGAACACGGCGGCTCGCACGCCGGCGGCTTCCACTGGCATGGCGCCTCGACCATGCTCTTCGAAGATGGCTGGCGCGAATCGTCACCCTCGGCCCTGCGCCAGTTCTCCGGCAAACTCGGCTGGCAGCGCGACCGCACAGCCCTCGGCGTGACGCTCTCCTACGCCAACAACGGCCTCATCGGCAATGGCCTGCAGGAGTTCCGCCTGCTGGAGCGCGACCGCTCGAGCGTCTACACCAAACCTGACATGACCGCCAACCGCTCGCCCTTCCTCGCCTGGTCAGCCCGCCGCGAACTGACGCCGCATGTCGCCTTCTCCGGCCTCGCTTACTTCCGCTACATCCGCACGCGCACGCTGAACGGCGACATCAACGAGGAGTCGCTCGACCAGTCCGTCTACCAGCCCAACGCCGCCGAACGCGCCGCGCTCACCGCCGCCGGCTACAGCGGCTTCCCTCTCTCCGGTGAGACTGCCGCCAACACGCCCTTCCCCCGCTGGCGCTGCATCGCCAACGTCCTGCTCGGCGACGAGCCGTCGGAGAAGTGCAACGGCCTGCTCAACCGCTCCTCCACCCATCAGCGCAACTACGGCGCCTCCGGCCAGTTCACTTGGAATGCCCAGCGCGGAGGCCTCCGCCACCAACTCACCGCCGGCGCCGCCTACGACGGCAGCAGCGCCGGCTTCTCGCAAGCAAGCGAACTCGGCTACATCAACCCGGACCGCTCCATCACCGGCCTGGCCGCTTTCGGCGATGGCGTCACCGGAGGCGAAGCCGATGGCGAACCCTACGATACGCGGGTCGAACTGGGCAGCCGCACCCACAACGCCAGCCTCTTTGCCACCGATACGTTCACCGCCTCGCGCGCCGCCGTGACCCTCTCCGGCCGCTTCAACCGCACCATCATCGACAACCGTGACCAACTGATCCCCACGCCCGGCACAGGCTCGCTCACCGGCCGCCACACGTTTCAACGCTTCAATCCCGCCGCCGGGCTCACCTTCCGCGCGCACAGCCTCGTCAGCACCTACGCCTCCTACTCCGAGGGTTCGCGTGCCCCGTCGTCGATTGAGTTGGGCTGCGCCGACCCCGAGTCGCCCTGCAAGCTCCCCAACTCGATGGCCGGCGACCCGCCGCTGCGCCAGGTGGTGACGCGCACCCTTGAGGCCGGGGCGCGCTCCTCCAGCGAGGATCGCCTGCGCTGGTCGGCCGGCTACTTCTTCGCCGTCAACCGCGACGATATCCTCTTTGTCGCCTCCGAGCAGACCGGTTTCGGCTACTTCAAGAACTTCGGCCGCACACGCCGCCAGGGCCTTGAACTCGATGCCAGCTTCCGCTGGGGCCGCCTGCTGGCCGGCGGCGGGTACACCCTGCTCGACGCCACCTTCCGTAGCGCCGAGTTGGTGAACGGAGCGGGCAACAGCACCAACGAGGAGGCCGAGGACGGCATTCCCGGCCAGGAGGCGCCCATCGAAATCGAACCCGGCAACCGCATTCCCCTCACTCCTCGCCACCTGGTGAAGCTTTACGCCGACGTCGCCGCCACCTCGCGGCTGCTGATCCATGCAGGAGTCGTCGGCGTTTCTCAGTCCTTTGCCCGAGGAAATGAAAACAATCTTCATGAACCCGACGGGCGCTACTATGTTGGCCCCGGCACCGCCCCGGGCTATGCCGTGGTCAATCTCGGAGCCCGCTACCGGCTCTCCACCCGCCTGCAATTGTTTTTTCAAATCAACAACTTGTTCGACCGCCAGTATGTGACAGCGGCCCAACTGGGCCCCACCGGATTCACGGCGGAAGGCGCATTTGTGGCCCGCCCTTTCCCAGCCATAGCGGGAGAATTTCCCGTTTTACAGTCCACTTTCTTTGCAAACGGAGCGCCGAGAGCAGGTTGGCTAGGGCTTCGCCTCAGTTTCTGACCGAGTACTGTCGCGAAAAACCCCTACCTCACTCCTGACGCCTACATCTGTACCACGGGCCAGCCGATGATCCATGCAGAGGGAATTGATATGAGTCCAGCGACACCCATTGCGGCGCACTTGGGCGCAAGCCTGCCACCGCCTGGTCAGGCCGAAACCGGCTCAGCGACGGTCTCGCGCCAGCAACTGCCGCCACGCGTGAAAGGCCGCGTGAAGTGCCCGTGTTGCAAGTCTCCGAGAATCCGCTATTCGGCCTCCATCGGCGTTCTGGATGGGTTGATTGGCCTGCTCGGGATGCGCGCCCTGCGCTGCCACAGCTGCTACGCCAAGTTCCATAAGTTCTGGGCCTAAGTCAAAAAGCGCCACTTTTCCGCCAACTCTCCCCGCCACCCATCCGTAACAATGGGTGGGAACGGGAATGAACGGCACGCCGGCAGACATCGACCTCGGGCTCAGGCAAGCCCAATCAGGCAGCCGCGCCGCGTTCGCCCAGATCATTGAAGCGCACCAGTCAATGGTGTTCTCGCTTCTGCTCCACATTTTGGGGGAAGCCGCCGTGGCCGAGGAGATCGCCCAGGACGTCTTCCTGGAACTCCACCGCAACCTCTCGTCCATCGAATCGCCGTCGCACCTGACGCGCTGGCTGCGCACGGTGGCCGGCCGCAGGGCCATCGACGAGGTCCGGCGCCGCAAGTTCCGTTCGCCTCATGGTTTGGATGAGCTGCCCGAACCGAGGGTCGAGTACGACCAGGGCGACATCCTGCTCACCCAACGCCTCAGCCGGCTGCTCGCCCGGCTGCCGGCCAAACACCGCGCCATCGTCGTGATGCGCTATCAGGAAGACCTCGACCCGACCGACATCGCCCGGCATCTGGAGATGCCCGTGGCCACTGTGAAAAGCACCCTCCACCGGGCCTTGGGGATGCTGCGCCGCGCCTTGGAACGCAGCGGCGTCCGCGAACCGGCGCCGGTGAAGGCCATGCCGACTTTGCTCAATAGGGAAGCCGTATGAACCACGAAATCGAACAAGCGCTGCAGGACGCGCTGAAGCGCAAACAGCCATCGCCGGACTTTGCCGCGCGCGTCATGGCCCGCTTGCCGGAGACCGCTCCGGCGCGAGGGACCGTGATCGCCATGCCCGCGCGCCGCCCGTGGCTGGCCATCGCCATTGCCGCCACGCTCGCCATTGGCTCATTCGCCGGCCTGCGCTACCAGCAGTATCGCCAGGGCCAGGAAGCCAAACGCCAGCTCATTCTCGCGCTTCAGATCACGAGCGAGAAGCTGACCTTGGCCCAGCACAAAGTTGTGGGGATCAGTGAGAGGAGAATCGACCAATGAAACGCACATTGGGAATCATCATCGCAATGGCCGTCAGCGCCGCCAGCGGGCTAGCGCAAGGCGTGGACTTCGATTGGTCCAAGCTCGCGCCGAAGGCCGTCGAGACCGTCGAAGTGAACCTGGACCGGAACATGCTCGAGCTCGCCTCGAAGTTCATGAGCGGCAAGAGCGGCAACTCGGACGAGGCCGCCATCAAGGACCTGCTGCAGAACCTGAAGGGCGTCTACGTGCGCAGCTTCCGCTTCGCCAATGCAGGCGAATACTCAATCGCCGACGTCGACCGCTTCCGCGCGCAGTTCAACGGCGGCGGATGGAACAAGATCGTCGACGTGCGCAGTTCCAAGGCGGGCGGCGAGAACACGGGCGTCTATCTGAAGGCCGCCGGCGATGAGGTGCAAGGCATCGTCGTCATCGCCGCCGAAGCCAGGGAACTCACCGTCGTCAACATCCAAGGCAACATCCGGCCGGACCAGATCCAGAAGCTGAGCGGCAAGCTCGGCATTCCCGATATCTCGATCTCGGACGAAGCCAAGAAGCAGATCCGGCAGCGCTCGACGAAGAAGAACGACGACGAGGAGTAGCCATGAAACCAATCCTGCTTGCCGCGCTGCTTGCCTCCACGCTGCTTGCTTCGCCCGCCCGCGCCGCCGAACGCTGGTTCGCCGACGCCGTGCATGAGCTGGAAACCACGATGGGCGCCGAGCGGTTGCGGATCCCGCTGTGGGGACTCATCCGCTTTGTCGGCGGCATCGCCACGCGTCCCGTAGGGGCGGCTGACTGGGACGTGGCCATCTTCGAGCGCGTCCGCAATCCGAAGCTCGACCGCCCGTTTGCCTGGCAAGGGTTGGGCCCGGAATGGAAGCCGATGGTGCGCGTTCACGCGCCGGGCCGTGAGAGCGTGGCCATCTATGTGAAGCAGGAAGGCAGTTGGTATCGCGTCCTGGTGGCCACCGTGGAGCGGCACGAAGCCGTCGTCGTGAAGTTCTCCATGAAGCCTGACCGGCTGGCGATGTGGGTGAACACGGTGCGTGACTGGACCGACGATGAGGATCGCAACCACGGCCCGGCGGATTGAGCCCGGCGCCGAAATGCACAATGGGCGCGGTGATGAGCCGCGCCCTTCGTGTTTGTAGCGGACTACTCGATGGACACGCGCACGGTGTTTGTACGGTTGCCATCCACGGTGACGATCACGGCCACATCGCCCCTGCCCACCAGCGTACGCGGCAGGGGGCCGGCGTTGATCTGGTCAAGCCCCGGGTATTCGCTTTGCGCCGCGGCAAAGGTGACGGGCACCGCTTCACCGCCTACGGTCATCGTCACGTTCGAGAGGTTGGCCACGTTGCGGACGCCGGTGGCATAGAGCGTGAGATAGACGCCGTCGGTGGTTGCGCCGAGTGAGAGCGGAACGGCAACGATGCTCTGCGTGGCCGAGTCGTAGCGGAAGGCCGTGAGCGGCGTCTGTGTGCCCGTGTTGCTCACGCGCACGGCGCTGAGCAGGCCCACGCCCTGGCCGGTGGCCGCGGCGGAGAACAACCCGCCGGCCGTCTTCGCAATTAGGATGTCGCCGCTGACCGCGCTTGCGCCGCTGCGCTGGATGCTCACGCGTGCCACGCCAGCCGCCGTGCCTGCCGGAATCTCGAAATTAATCTGGCTAGGCGCGACAAAGAACAGGCCAGCGGTGCGCGCCGTGCCCGCGCTGTCGGTGACGCTCACCGTGACGCCGCCCAGCGTGGTGGGCAGCGTGGTGCTGGTGGCCGCGGTGGTCGAACCAGCCAGAGAAGATCCGAAGATCGCCGCGATAGAGCCAGGACCCACGGGCGCCAGTTGGTAGCCCGCGCCGTTGGCGATCCAGTTGGCCAGCGCGCTGGCGTTGGCCGCGCCGGGCGTTGGTTTGGCGAACAAGCTCCAGGTTTGCACGCCGTCGGTGGTGCGGCCCACGGCCACGTCGGTGCGCTGCGGTCCGAAGCTGTAGGTGTCGATCAGCGTCGTGCCGTCGGAGGCGTAGATGCTGATCGACTCGCCGTCCTTGCTCAACGACCAGCTGGCATGCCGCGCGCCCTGCGCCGGTTCGCCGTCGGCCATGAACACCAGATAGCCCTTGGCCGGGATCGTGACGCCGCTTGGCACCTGCCACTTGGTGTTGTTTGTCAGGCTATCGGTGATGTACATGCCGCTCATGTCAACGGCCGCCGTGCCGGGGTTGTAGACCTCAAACCAGTCTTCGTAGGCGCCGCTCTCGTCCGGATCGGCGAACGCGCCATCGTTGTCGGCCATGATTTCGTTGATCAGCAACTGGCCCGTGCCCGCCCCCGTGCCGCCCGTGGCGACGGCCTTGATCGTATTCGCCGCTCCGGGAGTGAGCGTGGAGGTGAGGCTCCAGTTCGACCCGATCATGCCCACGCGGGCATACGATTGCCCGCCGCTCATGGCCGCGTACGTCACGCTGTCAATCGGCGTACTGGCGCTGACCGAAGTGGCATATAGCGCCAGTTTGCCCGCCGCGGCCGGTTTGAAGCTGGCGTGCGTGGCGCCTTCGCTGGTTTCGCCGTCGAGCCAGATCACGAGATGCTCGCCATCGGCCAGCGTGCGTGCGGGCAGGGCCCACTTGGTGGGGTTCGCCGCGTCGTCTGAAAGGTACATGCCGGAGGTGGAAACCGCGCCGGGGCCGAGGTTGTGAACCTCCACCCAGGCGTCGGCGTCGCCTGCCTCATCGCGCTGCGCGCCGCTGTTCACGGTGACCAGTTCGTTCAGCCGCACATCGGCCGGCGATGCCATGGCCTGCAGCAACGGCTTCAAGTAGACCGCGCGCTCGCGCACAAACTGCGTGATGCCGTAGGTGGTGAAGTTGTTGGCCGTCACCTGGTTGGTGAGCGCCGTTTCAAACTGCGCCATCGTGTAGGCTTTGTTCGGGTCGGCCGCGTAGTCGGTGCGGATCAGGTTGGCCAACGTCGTCGAGCGCGCGGCGAAAGAAGCCTCGTCGAACCCCTCGCGCAGGTACTTCGCCAGCATCTGCACATAGGCGCGCTTGTAGGCATCCACCGCCCACAGCTTGGTCAGCAACGGCCGCGCCGTGCCGCCCGCGCCGCCGCCGCCGGGGCCTCCCGTTCCGGCGGTGGGCAGGTAGAACATGTCCATCTGAAACGGATTGGTGAGACGCGGCGTGCCGTCGCCCGTGCTGCCGAAGGTCTCGTTCAGATCCCAGTGGATATGCACAAAGCGCTTGTCGCTGGAACGCTGGTAGAGGAAATACTCCGAGGCCGTGCCGACATACGACTCCAGGTTCGTGAACAGCGTGTTCAGCGCCATGGCGTGCAGCACGCTCTCCACATCCATCACCGGATCGAGCTTCGCCGGCAACTCCTCCGTCGCCGTGTTGTTGAGGATGTCGAGCATCGAGATGAGGCCGGAATAGTCGTTGGCCTCTTCGTTGGTCTTCAACTCGTAGGCGCGCGTGTACGATGCCGCCGAACCGCCCAGATAGGCCATCGTGGCCGCCGCCGACTCGCCCGCCTCGTAGAGATTGCCGTCCTCGTTGTCGCCGAAGCGCGACTGCATCATCGTCTTATCCGGCTGCTCCACGGCCTGATACAGCCCATAATAAGCGCCGTTGACATAGAGCCGCACATAGGTTGACCGCATGGCCGCGATGTACTTGCCGGCGAATTCGTGGAACAGCTTCTCGTGCATGAAGTCCGGCTGCAGGTCGCCGTTGTGCAGGTTTAGTTTCTTCAGTCCGTAGAATGTGGCGTTGTCGTCGTACTCGTTGAAGTCGATCTTGAAGGGCTTTTTCACACCGTTGCGGTTGAACGAAGAGTTGCCCTTGAAGCGAATCCCAATCCGTGGAATCGACACGCCGGCCGACTCGAACGCAGCGGCGAAGTAGGGGTCGTTGGCATCGCTGCGGTGCGAATTGAACAGGGTGGTGTACCAGTTCGAATCGGCGAACGTGATGCGAACTTCCTTGATTGTGGTGTCGTCGAAGAAGGCGGAAGCCTGATCCGCCCGCAGGCCCGCGCTGCCCAATACAGCAAGCGTAGCCGCCAATGCCAGGCGCTGAAACGAGGTAGTCATATTCTCCCGGACGCAAGCAGCGACGCGGGGTGTACAGAAGGTCAGGAAACCTTTACGTTCTTAACTGGCCGCGGCCGTTTTACTCGCCGCCGGCGCTCGACTTGACGTACTGTTCCAGATACTTCTGGGAGAGTTTCGGATCAGCCGGCACCCCCGCTCCGCCGCGATACACCGCCGACAGGTTGCGGGCCGCCAACTTGTGGCCGGCGTCGGCCGCTTTCTGCCACCAGTCGCGCGCCTGTGGCAGATCCTGCTGCGTGCCCTTGCCGATGGCAAACAGCATGCCTGCCATGGCCTGCGCGGGAACATAGCCTGCCTGGGCCGCTTCCACGGTGAGGCGCAGCGCCTCGGCGGGCTTCAACTCCATCTCGGCGCCCGTGCCGGGATAGCGGCCGGTGAGATAACCGCCGCCCTGGCAATACGGCACGACGGGCCCCTCTTGGGCGCCTATGCAGGTCGAATAATCGGCGAAGTAGTCGAGCGCATCGGCTGTGGTCCGCTGCAGCCAGGCATCCCACCCGCCGAGCGGCTCTTTGTTCTCCTTGCGCGTCAGGTCGCCGTGATACTCGGCGTCGCGGATCGGAGCCAGAACATTGTTCGCCATCGTGCGCAGGCGCTCGTCGGAGTCAGTGAGCAGCTTCACAAGCGCGGTGAACAAGGCGGGGTCCTGGCGTCGGCCGTTGATCTGCAGCCGCAGCGCATAGGCGATGCCATCGGCGGCAGTGAGACGGTCATCGGCGTCGATAGCGCGGCCAGGGACCAGCGCGAGATCGATGAGCGCCTGTTGCGCGGCGGCCGATCGCCAGTTCGCTTGCAGCGCCAACGCCCGCAGTGCCTCACGGCGCACGGCGGCCGACTTGTCCCTCGCCGCGCGGCCCACCGCAGTCATCGTCTCTTCGTCGAAGATGGCGTCCCGCGCCGTGCGCGCCGCCGCCGCCCGCACCGCGGCATCCG
>JAFLBB010000161.1 GCA_017304135.1 Acidobacteriota bacterium
CCCGCCCGGCGCGGGTGCACGCTATAGTGATGTTCTGATGCGGAGGAGAGCTTTGCTTGCGGCACTGGGCTGCGCTGCCTGCCGGCGCGCGCCCCAACCCGGCGCCGGGAGCGCCCCTGCCTCCACCCTCTTCCTCGACGACCCCGGCGATCGCCGCGCCTTTGCCGCCTGGTTTACCTTCCTCGCCGAGGCCATGTACGCGCGCGACACCGCTGCGCTGCCTCGCGCTGTCAACGATTGCGCCGCGCTGCTCCGCTTCTGTTTCGCGGAAGCACTGCGCCGCCACGACATCCCCTGGGCGCGCTCGCTCTCGCTGCCCTTTCTGCCGCCCGCCGGACGCGTCCGGCGCTTCGAATACCCGCGCACCACGCCGCATGGCCCGCGCCTGTTCCGCACCTCCACCGCGCCCGGCGATGTCGCCGAATTCGCCGATGCGCAGACTTTAATGCGCCACAATGCCCACCCGCGTACGCGTGACATCCAGCAGGCCGAAGCCGGCGACCTGCTCTTTTATGAACAACTCGGTGCGCGCTCGCCTTATCACTGCATGGTGTTCCTCGGCCCCAGCCGCATGGAGGACGACGGCGGTCCATTCGTCGTGTACCACACCGGCCCCAGCCGCCAGCCCGGGGCGCCGCCCGCACCAGGCGAGGTGCGCCGTCCCACCGTCGCCCAACTGCTCGAACACCCCGCGCCCGAATGGCGGCCGCTTGAAGGCAACCCCAACTTCCTCGGCGTATTCCGTTGGAACCTGCTCGAAGAGACAACCTGAATGAACACACGCACGCTTTTGCTCGCCCTGTTGCTGCTTGCCTCGCTGCCCACGGTGGCACAGGAGGACGAAGGCAATTCCTTCTTCTCGCTGTCCACCTCGGAGACGTTCGCCCCTGAGGAAGAGCCACGCGTCTCGGTCTCGGCCAGCCGCGTGAAACAACTCGAATTCCGCCTCTACCGCGTCAACGATCCGGTGGTCTTTTTTGAAGAGAAGTTGCAGGACGAACACCAGTTCGGCGGGCAGGCCCCGCGCAATCCGAAGGACCGCACGACGCTGGAGCGCCTCTACTCCTGGAAGCGCGGCCTGCGCGCGCGCTGGCGCGACCTGTTCCGCGAGCAGTATCAGCCCGAATCGCGCCACCAGATCCGCGCCATGATGACGCCCGCGCCCAAGCCCGAGGCCAAGCAGGCCACCGCGCCCGATGCGGCCACGCGCTTTGCCGCCATTCCGCTGCTCAATCAACAGCAGCTTGTGGCGCGCTGGTCGCAGTCGCTCGCTTCTGATGAGTCGTATTACTCCGAACAGGTGGAGTTGCCCAAACAGGATGTGGGTTTGTATGTGCTCGAAGCCACCGACGGCAAGTTGCAGGCTTATACGATTCTCTCGGTGACGAAGCTGGCGATTTTGGCCAAGGGCGCGCCGGGGCGTGTGGTGGCGCGCGTGCTCGATCGCGATTCCGGCGCTCCGAAGGCGAACGTTCCGGTGGTGGTGCTGTCGAAGGATCGCAAGAAGCGCTACCTCAGCGGCAACACGAATGCACAAGGCGTGATCGAGGCCGCTGTGAACGAGGAGCAGCTGGACAACGTGCTTGTGCTGGCCCGCGATGGCCGTAACTTCGCTGTTGCCGGCATCTATGGCCACAACATCTCGCAGCGCGGGGCGCGCGAACTGACGGCCTATATTTATACGGACCGTCCCGTCTACCGTCCGGGCGACACCGTGCAGTACCGCATGATCCTGCGCAGCCGTGGTGAGCGCGGCTATGCGCTGCCGTCGGTGAAATCAACTTCGATGGAGATTCACGATGGCGAGGACAATGTCGTTCATCGCGCCACGCTGAACGTGTCGAACTTCGGCACCGTGCATGGTGAATATAAAATTCCGCCGGCCGCGCCGCTGGGCTATTACAGCGTGCAGTACAAGGTGGATGACGACTTCCACACGGGCGGCTTTCAGGTGGAGGAGTACAAGAAGCCGGAGTACGAGGTGCGCGTGACGCCTTCGGAGAAGCGCGTGCTGCAGGGCAAGCCGATCAGTGCCGCGATTGATGCGCGCTTTTACTTTGGCGAGCCGGTGGCCAACGCCAAGCTGACCTATGTTGTGCACCAGTCGCGCTACTGGCCGCCTTATTACGAGATGGCCGATGACGACGAGCGCGGCCCGGACGACTATTATTCAGGCGAACAGATTCTCGAACAGGAAGGCCAGCTCGATGCCGAGGGCAAGCTGACGGTTTCGATTCCCACCAAGCAACTGGAAAATGACGTGCGCCTGCGCATCGAAGCGCGCGTCACCGATGAGGCGGGCCGCGAGATTTCGGGCGCCGGTTCGGTAATCGCGACCGTGGGCAGCTACTTCCTGAACGCGCGTCCGGCGAAGTATGTCTTCGCGCCGAATGAGCCGGTGGAGTTGGTTGTGGAGGCCAAGGACTACGACGGCAACCCCGTGCCGAACGTGGCGTTTCAAGTGGCGCTGGGGAAGTACGATTACCGCGGCCGCAAGTTTGAGTCGTTCAACACAACGATGGGCCGCACGGGCGCTGATGGCGTGGGCCGCGTGACGATGCCGGGGCGCGGCGGCTCGCTGCTGGCGCGCGTCACGTCGCAAACTCCGGAGGGCCGCGCGGTGAAGGACGACGCCTATGTGTGGGTGTCGGGCTCGTTCAGTTACGAAGGCGGCGAGAGCATCCGGCTGGTGCCCGACAAGCGCTCCTATGCGCCGGGCGAGACGGCGAAGGTGCTGGTGGCGGGCGTGCCCGATGGCGCTCATATCTGGCTCACCACCGAAGGCAAGACGCTCACCTCGAGCCGCTACCTGCAAATGAATAACGGTTCGCTGATGGTGGATGTGCCGGTGACAAACGACATGGCCCCGAACTTTTTCGTCAGCGCGGCGTCGATTGTGAAGGGCAAGCTCTATTCGGCGAGCAAGACGGTGAAGGTGCCGCCCACGCAGCATACGTTGAACGTGGCGCTGGAAGCATCGAAGCCGCAGTTCCTGCCGGGCGAGCCGGGGACATACACGTTGATGGCGCGCGATGCGGCGGGACGCGGCGTGGCCGGTGAGTTTTCGCTGGGCATTGTGGATGAGGCGATCTATGCGATTCGCCGCGAGCCGCAGCAGGAACTGCTCAGCTTCTTCTATGGGCGCGACTACAATCGCGTGGGTTTGGAATCGTCGTTGAGTTACTACTTCTCAGGCGAGGCAGGGAAGCGTCGCATGCAACTGGCGCGCATCCGGCCGTGGGCGACGCGGGCGCAGTTGAAGCCCGAGAGGTTGATTGAGCCGAAGGTACGGAAGGCGTTTCCCGACACGATGTTCTGGTCAGCCGAGGTGCGCACGGATGGCTCGGGGCGGGCGAAGGTGAACGTCGAGTTCCCCGACGCGCTCACATTGTGGCGGGCCACGGCGCGCGGCATCACGGCGGATTCCAAGGTGGGTACGGCGGTGTTGAAGACGGTGGTCCGCAAGAACCTGATCACACGGCTGGCCGCGCCGCGCTTTCTGCGTGATGGCGACACGGTGACGCTGGTGGCGATTGCGCAGAACTTCCTGCCGAGGGAAAAGAAGGTGCGGATGGTGTTGGAGGCGACCGGCGTGGACCTGCTCGATCCGGCAACGCAAGACGTGACGGTGGCCAGCCGCGGTACGGCGACGATGAACGTGCGCGTGAAGCCGAAGCCGGGCGCGGAGGCGGTGTTCACGGTGAAGGCGCTCACCGATGAAGAGTCAGACGCGATGGAGACGCGGCTGCCGGTGGTGCCGCTGGGCGTGAAGCTGAGCGAGTCGAAGGCGGGCTCGCTTTCCGATGGCGGCAATGCGACCGCCGCGCTCAACTTCCCGGCCGAGGCGATCGCACATTCGCGCACGCTCGACATTACGGTGTCGCCTTCGGTGGCCGGGGCCATCTTCGGCGCGCTGGAGTACCTGACGGCGTTCCCGTATGGCTGTACGGAGCAGACGATGTCGAGCTTCCTGCCGAACGTGCTGGTGTCGGAATCGCTGCGCACGCTGGGTGTGGAGTCGCGCGTGGATAAGGCGGAGTTGGAGAAGAAGATCCGCGCGGGCATTGAACGCTTGAGCGACTTCCAGCACGAGGACGGCGGGTGGGGCTGGTGGCAGACCGACGATTCGGCGGCGTTCATGACGGCCTATGTCGTGGCAGGCTGGGCGCAAGCCAAAGCGGCCGGGCACGCGATTCCGGAGGAGCGTTTGCAGAACGGCGTGGCTTGGTTGGCTAAGAACATCGATACGAAGATCAGCGCCGACCTGCGGGCCTACGCGGTGTATGCGATGGCGCTGGCCGGAAAGCCTCCGGCGGCGCTGGTGACTTCCCTCGCCAATGACCAGTCGAATCTCTCGCCTTATGGACTGGCGCTCTATGGGCTGGCGCTTGACGCGATGAAGGATGGACGCGCCGATACCGTGGCGCAGGCGCTTGCGGGCCGCGTGAGTGAGAGCGGCGCGGAGGCGTTCTGGAAGTCGGATCGAGACACGCTGATGGACTTTGAGATCGACGCTTCGCCCGAGGCCACGGCCTACGCGATGAAGCTGCTGGCGCGGCGCACGCCGTCGAACCCGCTGCTGCCGAAGGCGGCGCTCTACCTGGTGAATCACCGCAACGAGGGCTACTGGTGGTCGTCGACCAAGCAAACGGCGATGGTGATCTATGGGCTGCTCGATTACTTGAAAGCCTCGGGCGAGTTGAAGCCCGACTTCACGGTGAAGGTCGAATCGGGCGGGCGCGTGCTCATTGAGAAGCGCTTCACGGCGGCCGATGCGCTGGCGCCGACGCCGACGACGCTGCGCATTCCGGCGGCGCAATTGCCGGCGGGCGCGCAGCGGTTGACGATTACGCAAGCAGGCAAAGGCCGGCTGTATTGGTCAGCCCGCGCCGAGGCCTATGCGCCGGCGGCGAATCTGCAGCGCACGGGCTCCATTGCGCTCAATGCGGTGCGCGAGTTGTTCAAGCTGGTGCCGGAGCAAGCGGGCGGGAAGATTGTGCACAGGCTGGAACCGCTGCGCGGTCCGGTGGCCAATGGCGATGTGCTGGCTTCGCGCGTCACGGTGTCGGGCGGCGAGTGGCGCTACCTCATGATCGAAGATCCGATACCGTCGGGCTGCGAGAATATCGAACGCGACAACTTGTATGAAGTGCCAAACCGGCCTGGATGGTGGGGCTGGGGCTTCACACGGCGCGAGCTGCGCGATGACCGCGCGGTGTATTTCCAGACGTGGTTTGACGGGCAGCAGGAGTTTTTCCATCTGATGAAGGTGGTGAACGCGGGCAAGTTTGGCGTGTCGCCCGTGCGAGTGGAGCCGATGTATCAACCGCAGAAGTTTGCCACCAGCGGCTCGGCGAACGTGGAGGTCCAATAATGTTCCGGTCACTGATTGCCGCCTTCACGGATGCGCTTTCGCGGTGGGAGGTGCTCGCGCTGCAGTTTGTGGGCAACGTGGTGTTGCTCGCGCTCGTGTGGTTATGGCTGGGGCTGGGCGTGGGCTCGGCGCTGGCGGTGGTGATGCTGGTTGCGCTGGCGCTGGTTCTGTTCGCACTGTCGGCGCTGCTGCATGGCAGCGGGCTGGCGGCGTTCCGTCCGATGCGTTTGGGCGAGGCGCTGGCCAGCACGCGGGCTCGACTGCCGAAGCTGGCGCTCTATTCGATGGTGGCCGTGGCGCTGCTGCTTGCCTGGGATGTGGCGGGCGCCTATTCGGCTGAGGCGACGCAATGGGCGGCGAGCGCGCTGACCTTCTCTTCGCAGTCGCCGACCAAGCCTGCATCGCTTGAAGGCGCGTACACATGGTTCCTACGGAGTGCGTTTTTGCTGATCGCGCTGGCGCTGCATCCCATCGCGGCGCGGCTGGCGGGGAGCATCGATTCGGCGGCGAGCGTGTGGAAGCGGCCCGGCTATTGGGTGGCCGGCGTGGTGCTCGCCGTGCTGGGACTGCTCGTGCCTTGGTGGCTGATCAAATGGGTGCCCGCGTTCTCGTCGATGGCGATGGAGACGCTGAGCATGCTGGTGCGTTTCGGCATCGCCTACGTGCTGGCGACGGTGAGTTGGACGACGATGGCGGCGTTGTTGCCGAGGCTCGCCGCGGCGCCGCTGCCCGCTACAGGCCCGCTCCCCGAGGATGATAAAACGCGCTGAGCACGCGCGGCCAACCGGCGAGATCCTGCGTTACTTCGAGGAAGCGCCAGTCGCTGCTGTACATGGGCCGAACGACTTCCACATCCTGGTAGCCGAGTTCGACCGAGAGCAGTCCGCCGACGCGCAGGACGCGTTCGGCGTCGGCGATCAACCGTCGGTAGATTCCCGCGCCTTGGCCCGAACCGAAGAGTGCGACGTGCGGCTCATGGTCGCGCACCTCGCGCGGCAGGCCGTCACGGGCATCGAGGGGAATGTACGGCGGGTTGGACACGATCACGTCGAAGGTGGCCGGGACGAGGGCCGCGCCGAGGTCGCAGCAGAGGAAGTGAACCTGTGCGTCCAGAGCGGCGGCGTTCTCACGGGCCACGGTGAGCGCGGCCAGTGAGATGTCGGTGAGCAGCAGCCGCATCTCCGGCCGTTCGAGCTTGAGCGAAACGCCGATGGCCCCCGAGCCGCACCCAATGTCGGCGACCATGCGCGCACCGGGTTGGCGGCGCATGACGACGTCCACCTGGTGTTCGGTCTCGGGGCGGGGAATCAGGACGTCGGGCGTGACCTTGAACATGCGCCCGTAGAATTCCTGGCGGCCGAGGATGTACTGCGTGGGGACTCCGTTGAGGCGCTCGCCGAGATAGCGGCGGAAGGTGCGGGCGGCGGCTTCGGTGAGCTCTTCTTCCGGATGCGCGAAGAGGTAGACGCGCTCCTGGCCGATAGCGGACGCCAGCAGCACCTCGGCGGTGATGCGCGCGTCGGCCACCCCTCCATGGATCAGCCGTTCGAGAGCCCCCGCGATGGCCGTGCGCAGGTCCATCTGCTTAATTCTGCGTGTCCTGCTGCTTGAGCCGCTCCGTTTGGAAGTAGGTGACGCAGGCGTCGATCATCTCCGAGATGCGGCCTTCGAGAATCGTGTCGAGCTGGTAGAGGGTGAGCCCGATGCGGTGGTCGGTGACGCGGTTCTCCTTGAAGTTGTAGGTGCGGATCTTTTCGCTGCGGTCGCCCGAGCCGACCATGCTGCGGCGTTCGGCGCCGAGGGCGGCATTCTGCTTTTCCATCTCCAGGTCGTAGAGCCGGGCGCGCAGCACCTTCTCCGCCTTGGCGCGGTTCTTGATCTGCGACTTTTCGTCCTGGCAGGAGACGACGACGCCTGTCGGAAGGTGCGTCATGCGCACGGCCGAGTAGGTGGTGTTCACTGACTGGCCGCCGGGTCCGGACGAGCAGAAGGTATCGACGCGAATGTCCTTGGCCTCGATCTTGATGTCCACATCGTCGGCTTCGGGCATGACGGCGACGGTGATGGTGGAGGTGTGGATGCGGCCCTGCGTCTCAGTGGACGGCACGCGCTGCACGCGGTGAACGCCGCCTTCGAACTTCATCTTCGCGTAGACCTTGTTGCCGCCGACAATGGCGATCACTTCCTTCATGCCGCCCACGCCGGAGTCGCTGCTGGAGGTGATTTCCACCTTCCAACCCTGCGTCTCCGCATAGCGGCAGTACATGCGGAAGACCTCGGCGGCAAACAGCGTGGCCTCGTCGCCGCCGGTGCCGGCGCGGATTTCGAGGATGACGTCCTTGTCGTCGTTGGGGTCCTTGGGCAACAGAAGCAGGCGCAGTTCGTCTTCAAATTTCGTGACTTCCGGTTCGAGCCGGGCGACGTCTTCGGCGGCCATGGCGCGCAACTCGGCGTCGGTTTCGGTGAGCATGGCGCGGGCGCCCTCGAGGTCGCTATTGGCCTTCTTCCACTCGCGGTACTTTTCGACGAGGTCGGCCAGGTCGTTGCGCGACTTGGCGGTCTTGCGGTAGACGTCGGCGTTGCTGATCACGTCGGGATCAGCCATCTGGCGCGTCAGTTCTTCGAAGCGCGCTTCGGTTTCATCAAGTCGCTGCAGGAATTGCATGGAAACGTTTCTTCAGTGTAACGGGTGGCGGGGCGAGAGAGAGCGGAAAGCGGGGCCCGCTAGGCGATCACGAGCTTGCCGCCCTGCTGGCGTTCCAGTTCCATCGCGCCTTCCAGCGCCACGATGGCCACTTCGGTCTGGTCGTCGGCGGGGGTCTGCGTGGTGATGCGCTGCAGCCAGAGGCCGGGGGCGGTCATCAGGCTGAGCAGGCTGCCCGGGCGCTTGGCGGCGAAGCGGATGATCTCGTAGCTGAGTCCGGCGATGACGGGCATGAGCAGGATGCGCGAGACGAACTTGCTCACGAAGTCCTGGAACGGCAGCAGCGCGTAGATGCACATCGAGATGAGCATGACGACAATGAGGAAGCTTGTGCCGCAGCGGGGGTGGAAGGTGACAAAGCTTTGGGCGGTGGGGACGGTGACGGGTTTGCCCGATTCGAAGTTGAACACCACGCGATGCTCGGCGCCGTGGAACTCAAACACGCGGTGGATGTCCTTCCAGCGTGAGATGCCGTAGAGAAAGGCCAGGAAGATGACGATGCGAATGACGCCGTCGACGAGATTGAACAGAATCTGATTACTCAGCTGCGGCAGCGACTTCTGCATCTGCGTGGTCAGCCACAGCGGCACGAATTTGTAGAGAAAGAAGAAGAACAGCAGCGAGAAGGCGAGGTTGGCGCCCATCACCCAGCCGGAGATGGGTTTCGGCTCCGCGCCGCCGGCGTCGCCGCCCTTTTCGCCGGCCTTCGACTTTTCCTCTTCGGTGAGTGCGGCGTTGGCGGAAAACTGCAGCGCTTCGATGCCGAGCTTCATGGCCTGGCCGAGCGTGCCGAGGCCGCGCAGCAGCGGGTATTTGAAAATCGGGTAGCGGTCAGCGACCTTGGCCAGCGGCTTGGAAATCGTAATGATCTCGCCGTCGGGCTTGCGCACGGCCACGCAGTAGCTTTGCGGGGAGCGCATCATGACGCCCTCCATCACAGCCTGCCCGCCGATGAGCGTCGTTTCTTCGCCCGACTCCAGGACGGGAAGCAGTTGCGTATGCGCGGCGAGACGAATGTAGCGGCGAACCGACAAGTTCAGGGGATCTCCTCTGCTCTCAGTATAACTGGATGCGCCAGAAGGCCATTGGATTCCGGGCGGCCCCTGGGGACCGCATGCCGGGCGGGCGCGCCGGGGTGAGCAGCCGCCCGGCGGTCGATGGGGGCGCGACTATTCCCCGCTTTGGCGGCGGATGTGTTCGCGGACGGCGGCTTCCACCTGGCGCGCTTTGGGGAAGGTGGGGGTGGAGTCGCGGAGGTGGCCGGCGGCCTCTTCGGTGAACCGGTTCTGGTTCACCAGGGCGACTCCCAGCAGGTAGTGGCCCTGGGGCGAGAGCGGGTCAATGGCGAGCGCCTTGCGGGCGAAGGCCTCGGCCTCGCGCGGCTGGTGGAGATTGAGCATCGAAGCGCTGAGATTGTTCAGCACGGGGGCCGACCTGGGGTCGATTTCCAGGGCGGCGCGGAACTCGTTGAGGGCCTCTTCGGTGCGGTTGGCGCGGGCCAGGAAGGCGCCGAGATTATTGCGGGCCTCGAAGAATTCCGGATCGAGCCTGACGGCCTCGCGGAGGTGCTTCTCCCAGGCCGCGAGGTCGCCTTTCACCTGCGCCTCGCCGGCTCTGCGCAGGGCCTTCACAGCGGACTTGGGGGGCTTGTGGGTGAGCCGCCGCAGGGAGACGCCGCCGGCGGCCTGTTTTTCCGCGCAGGGCAGTTCGAGGCGGACCTCAGGACCGCCGCCCGAGGTGTTCACGGTGAACAGCGTGCGCTTGAGCACACTGCCGCGCTGGTTGGTGACCTGGGCCTCGTACACGCCCTCGGAGACGTCGCGGATTTCGAATGTGCCGTCCCAGCGCACGTCGCCGAAGTAGGTTTGATTCAGGTTTTGGCGGCTGGTAAGTTCCACGCGCAGATTCTGAAAGGAATTGTCCTGCGATTTTTCACACATGCGGACAACGGCCCCGCTCACCGCGCCGGCCGCGCGCGCCTGGGCGGAGAACATCGGTTGGGCCAGGGCTTCAAACCCGTTGAGCCCGGCGAGAAGGAAACCCAGTGAGAAGATACACTTCGAGTAAGTCATAGTTTGCTCCATGGTCAGTCGCTGTCAGTATGGTTGTAAGATGCGGAAACAGCGAGGTTCCGGCCGCCGGGACGCACGGAGAGCGTCCGCGCGCATCCGGCAGG
>JAFLBB010000162.1 GCA_017304135.1 Acidobacteriota bacterium
CTGCTCAAGAAGGAGCGCTTCCTCGACGACTCCCCCGCTCCGGCCCGCTCCGCCGCGCCGCCTCCCCCCGCTTCGTCCGCCCCGGCGTCCCAGGCGAGCGCCCACTCCAGCGCCCGCCGCCAGCGACCCGACCCCGGCCCGTCCCTTTTCGCCGGCCGTCTCAACGACGCCCTCAAGGGAGACTAGCCCATGCGCCGCCCCGGTCCGCCGCGCGAGCTTCCCCCGCCGCTGGAAATCGAGTGCATGAAGTCGCTCTGGCGTTTGGGCGAAGCCAGTGTCAAACAGGTGCGCGAGGAGATGCTCTTCCGCAAGCAGCTCGCCTACACCACGGTGATGACCCTGCTCGAACGCCTCGTCAAGCGCGGCCGCGCCCAGCGCCGCAAACACGGCCGGGCGTTTCTCTATTCCCCCTTGGCAACGCAAGCGGAATTGCGTAGGCTCGCAGTGGAGGAACTGCTCCTGCTCCACTTCGATGGTTCGCGCGAAGAGTTGCAGGCTTATTTGAATGGCGCGCGCCCGCACGCCGCGGAACTCCCCCCGGCCGACGAAACGCGCCTGGATACAACCCTGCTGTAAGGCCCTCGACTCCGGCTGGTTCGAGCCGGGAATAAGGAGAGGCAGCCCGGTGACGCACTTTGACCGCCCCCCACCCTCCCGGCCACCCCTGCGTCCCCACAGCGCTACGCACGCTCCCCGCGGCTGCGAACACCTCCGCGCGGAGCAGACTGGAGTCCTGCCCCATGGCCTCACCCGGAACCGTCACCATCGCTCCCCTTGAGGGAGACAAGATCCTGAAGATGATCAAGGCCGCCGCGCTCACCCACGCCATCGCCGAAACCGCCCGCATGGAGTGGAAGACCTACGACGAAAGCACCGTCCTCAACGCCCTCTATGCGCTCGGCACCCTCTGGGGCAAGGAGCGCCCCGGCTACGTCGATGTCCACGTCGCCTCCGCCCGCGAGGTCGTCCCCCGCTATGAACAGGTGCTCGATCAGTACCTCACGGCGCTCGTCCGCTCCCTCGCCCAGGGTCCCGTCGAGCTTCACAACTGCCTCCACCGCATCGAGCGGATTCACGACATCGATCGCGATAAGATCCACTCGATGCTCCAGGACGGCCACCTCATCAACCAGCAGGTCGCCCTCGAACTGGGGGAGGTGGTTCAGCAACTGGCCGCCATTCGCGCCGCCTCCACCATCGCCTTCACCCTGCTCGGTGGAGGCGTGGCCCTCTACTCGCTCGCACTCGGCACAGGCGCGGCCCTGGGCACGGCAGGCTACGCCGCCACCGCCGCCGCCTTTGCCCCCACCGCCTCCACCGCCTCCACCGCCGGCTTCCTCGGCATGGGCTACGGCCTCACCGGCTCCATCGTCAAAAGCTGGTACGAGCTGCCCAACGCCCAGGCCCTCGCCATCTCCACCGCCGCCGAAGCCGGCAAGACCGCGCTCAAAGAGGTCCCCGGCAAACTCGCTGACCATTTCATTGAAGCGGCGGGCAAAAGCCGCGACCTGCACGAACGCTCCGCCAGCTTTCTCAACACCGCCATCCGCCGCCGCGCCCAAGAGGTCCAGATGATGGCCGAGGGCCAGGCCCGCCAGCGCGCTGAGCAGTCGCTCGGCCGCTTCCACACCGCCAACGTCGCCGCCCACACTCGCATCGGGGTCTCCAAGCTCAAGGTCGGCGCCGGCGCCTTCCTCCAGGGCTTCCTCGTCGTCTTCCTCGCCTATCAGGACATGCAGGACGCCGTCGAAGAGTACAGCCAAACGGTGGAGTCCGTTCGCTAGGCGCCGCCATCGCCCCGCTGCCAGCCGCCGTCCCCCTTGGCAACGGCAAACGATTGGCGTAGCCTCCTGAAGTAGAGAGTCTGTTCGCGCCACTCCTGCTTCAGTGGCGGTCAGGCTGTCGTCATAAGCGCGATGAGCGCTAAAGGAGATGGGCAGCCAATCGAAACGATCAACTGCACGTCGTTTATGACAACAAGCTCTCCTCCGGACGGTGTGGACCGGAGGGTGTGGTCACACATGTGTCGGGCAAACCCGTCACGTGGCTGTTATGATGTCAAGTAAGGGGTCAACCTAAACAACTATGCGAAAAGCACAATTCCTCCACCTTCTCGTGGTGGTTCTGCTCGCAACGGTGGTATCGTTTGCACAGACCATTACGGGCTCCATCACGGGTACCGTCACCGACGCCACGGGAGCGCTTGCTCCCAATGTGAAGGTCACGGGCACCAACCAGGGCACCAACGTCACCTTCACCGCCACTACGAATGAAGCAGGCGTCTACAACCTGCTCTTCCTTCCGGTCGGCAGCTACACCATTACCGCCGAGGCTTCCGGCTTTAAGAAGTCCGTCATCGGACCGTTCGGCATCACAGTCAACCAGACCGCACGCGTCGACGTCAAGCTCGAACTCGGCGAGGTCTCACAGTCTGTGGAAATCACTGGTGTCGCGCCGATTCTGCAAACCGAATCGACCCAGACCGGCGACTCTATCGACTCCAACAAGCTCACCAGCCTGCCGCTGAACGGCCGCAACTTCATCTCCCTCACGCTGTTAATTCCCGGCGCCGTCAGCCCGAACCCGTCCGGCATGACCGGCCGCCTTGGCGCTCGTCCCTACGTCAACGGTAACCGTGAGCAGACCAACAACTTCCTGCTCGACGGCGTCGACGTCAACGACTCCATCGACAACCGCGTCGGCTATACGCCCAATGTGGACGCTCTTGAAGAGGTGAAGGTGCTCACCGGCAACGCCGCGGCTGAATTCGGCAACGCCGGCGGCGCCACCGTCATGCTCCAGATGAAGAGCGGCACCAACGAGTTCCACGGCAACCTCTTCGAGTTCCTGCGCAACAAGGTGCTCGACGCCAACGGCTTCTTCCGCAACCGCGTTGTCTCCACCGCCGAACGCACCGGCTTCAAGCGCAACATCTTCGGCGGCACCCTCGGCGGCCCCATCAAGAAGAACAAGCTCTTCTTCTTCGTCGACTACGAAGGCACACTGCAGCGCATCGACGGCCCGGCTTCGGCTTCGCTTGCTCCGCAGACCTGGCGCAGCGGCAACCTCAGCTCCTTCACCAACAACATCGTCGACCCGACCAACGGCCAGCCGTTCGCCGGCAAACAGATCCCGGTGTCACGCTTCGCCGCCGTGCCGCGCTTCCTGTTCGCCAACCCGAGCATCTACCCGCTGCCCAACCAGGCCGGCGCCGGCCCGCAGGGCGTCACCGGCAACTACGCCAGCTCGACTGCCTCGCTGCAGAACAACCACCAGGGCGACATCAAGGTCGACTACCGCCTCTCGGATAAGGACAACCTGATGGCCCGCTGGTCCATCGGCAACTTCGAGACCCGCGGTAGCCAGGCAGCGCTGCCCGTCTTCATGACCTCGGGCACCGAAAACCCCACCTGGTCGGCCATCATCAACTGGAACCGCACCTTCTCGGCCACTGTCGTCAACGAGGCGCGCATCGCCTTTTCGCGCGTCGTCATTCGCGACGTCACCGTGGACTGGAGCGGCCAGCTCGGCCTTGACGGCAACTCCAAGTTCGGCATCCCCGGCGGCCAGCCCATCGCCGGCCTCAGCTCCATCGCCATCGGTGGCGGTCTCTCCGGCATCGGCGCCTCCGGCGTCACCTCCAACACCGGCGACAACAAGTACATCATCTACGACAACCTCACCTGGCAGAAAGGCCGCCACCTCCTCAAAATGGGCGGCCAGCTCATGCGCTACCAGCAGAACCGCTACTACTCGGGCAACAACGGTGTCCTCGGCCTGTTCGTCTACAACGGCAACTACACCGGCCTGGACTACTCCGACTTCCTGCTCGACCAACTCTCCCGCAAGGGCCGCGGCGCCGCCACCGGCACCTGGGGCCATCGCTTCTGGCGTCCGGCCATGTTCATCCAGGACGACTTCAAGCTCGCCCCCAGCTTCACCCTCAACCTCGGCATGCGCTGGGAATACATGCAGCCCATCTACGAGGTGAAGGACCGCCAGGTCAACGTCAACACCTTCACCGGCCAGCTCATCACTCCTGGCTCGGGTGAATACGGCCGCGCTCTCTACAAGGGCTACGGCAAGCAGTTCATGCCCCGCGTCGGCTTCGCCTGGACTCCCGGCGGCTTCGACAATAAGCTGGTCATCCGCGCTGGCGCGGCCTACCAGAGCTTCATGGAAGGCACCGGCGCCAACCTGCGCACCACCCTCAACCCGCCCTTCTTCGTCGAGACCGACTTCTCCTACGACGTCCGCACCCCCGGCTCCATCGGTACGGGCTTTGCCGACGTCGTCACGGCCAACCTCGCCCTTAACATGCCGCGCCCAGCTTCCGCCGGTGTCGTGCCGCAACTCCAGGGCCGCGCCTGGGACCTCGACCTTCGTCCCCAGACCACCTCGCAGTTGAACTTCACCGTGGAATACCAGCTCGACAACGCCACCGCCTTCTCGGCTGGCTACGTCGGCCAGAAGGGCACCCACCTGGTAGCCCCCGTCGAGGCCAACCAGCCCGTCGCTGGTACCGGCGCCTTCTCCACCTGGACCAACCTCAACCTGCGCCGTCCGCTCATCAACGTGCTCCCCAACCTCGGCAACATCGCCCGCACGGAATCCTCGGCGACCATGGACTACCATTCGCTGCAGATGACCGCCCGCCGGCGCTTCGCCTCGGGGCTGGACTTCCTTGCCGCCTACACCTGGGGCAAGACCCTCACCGATAACCTCGGCTACTACGGCTCGGGCTTCACCTCGAGCGAAGGCGCCTACTGGCAAAACGCCTACGACCGCCGCTCCAACCGCGGCCCGTCCTTCTTCGACGTCCGCCACAACTTCACCATCGGCGGCAACTATGCCCTGCCCTACGGCAAGGGTCAAAAGTTCGGCACCGATTCCGGCAAGGCCGTGGATCTCGTCCTCGGCGGATGGAGTCTGAACTACACGTTGGCCGCCCGTACCGGTCTGCCTCTCACGGTCCGCGCTCTGGACCGCACCGGCCAGGCTGTCCGCGGCAACGTCCGCGCCAACTGGTACCGCGAACTCACCACCAATGAGTCCGCCCGCACCATCGACAACTGGTTCGGCCTTGACCGCTCGGTCAACCCGTTCTGCGCCGGCGGCATCGACGACGGCCGCTGCGCCTACGGCCAACCCGCCGACGGCTCCTTCGGCAACGCCAGCATCGGCACCGAACGCGGCCCCGGCTTCTTCAACCTCGACTTCTCGGTTGGCAAACAGTTCAACATCTCCGAGCGCAAGTACGTCGACTTCCGCGTCGAACTCTTCAACGCTCTGAACCATGTCAGCTGGGCGCCCCCGGGATTGAACATCAGCACGCCGAACACCTTCGGCGCCATCGGTTCCCAGGTCCAGAACCCGCGCAACATCCAGTTCGGCCTGAAGTTCCACTTCTAATGGTTGAACCGCGCACAACGGACGCTGCCCGGCAAATCCCGCCGGGCGCGCCTGTGCGCTCTTCCTGAACCACGCACAAGCCAAAAGGCCCCGCTCCGCTACGGCGGAACGGGGCCTTTTCCTTTTGCCGCGACAGTTACTGCACCGTCACCGCCACCGAGCCCAGGTTCGACTCCGTCGAACCATCCCAGGCCGCGAACGTGAACTGGTCGCTACCCTTGAAGTTCGGCTCGGGGAAGTACGTCGCCGTCCGACCGCTCAGCCCTACCGTGCCATGAGCCGGCTGCGTCACGATCCGCAGCGTAACCGTGTTGCGGTCCGCATCGCTCGCCGCGAGAGCCAGCGAAACGCTGCGCCCCATCGTCGTCGCCGCCGTCGCGCTCGTCACCACCGGCGCCCGGTTTGAGTTGCGGTCATCGTTCGACGGCCCGTTGTGGCAGCCGTAGCAGCCGATCGTGAACCCGCGCCAGAACACCTTTGTGCCGAACTCCGTGCTCAACGTCCGGTCGGCCAGCGAACGCGACAACACCGTCCCGCGCAGGTCGCCCCCATGGCAAGCCCGGCAAGCTCCCGAACCCGCCTTCTCCGCCGCATCGCCATGCCGCGACACCCACGACGCCCCCACCGGATGCATCCCGTGCGGACCGCCGCTCACCGTGTTCGGCACCGTTGCATGGCACGCCGAGCACTCGCTGATCGTCCCCACATGTCCCTGCGTCTCGATGCTCTGGATGTTGTCGTTGCGGTGCGACGAGGCATACTCGGCATGCGTCGACCCATGGCAGCCCTCGCACTGCAACCCGCCATGCCCGCGCGAAAAGCGGTACAAATCAAACCCCGCCGCCGGCGTGTTCGCGTTCGTGGCAAACGTCAGGTTCGCCGACGCCCGCCGGTTCCCCGCCGCATCCAGAGCCGACGTGAACCGGATCTGCCCCGAGTTCTGCACCGCCGTCCCCGTGTGGCAGTTCTGGCACGACGGCTGGTCCAGCCAGCCCACACGCGCCGCCGAACCCACCGCGCTCATCGATCCATGGCAATCCTGGCACTGCATCGCCAGCGAGCCATCCACCGCCACCGCGTTGCCCATCGCCCCGCGCAGGCACTTCGTCTCCGATCCCGGATGGCAGCGGTAACACGCCGCCCGGTTGGTCGCGCTGTTCAACTGCAACCCGTTCACCGGATCGGTCACATCCGCGTGCCCGCCATGCATCGCCTGCGTGAACGGCTTCACGCCGCCCAGCCCAGAACCAGGCAGCGCGTTCGACGCGTGGCACCCTGCGCACAACACGCCTTTGCCCGTAAGCGCTGTCGCCTCCAGCCCCGCGGGATTCAACTTCGCCGCCGCCAGCAACCCGGCAATCGCCGCCGGCGGATGCCGCTCATCATGCAGCCGCAGCACGTTGTAGCGGTAGTCGCGATCCGCATTGCCCGCCACATTCGCCCAACCCTTCGCCGGTCGCGCCGCCACCACCGTGTTCGAACCATGACAAGCCCGGCAGTCCATCTCATCCGATACCGGCAACACCACCTTGGCCTGCGCCAGCACCTGCCCCGCCGTGTTCTTTGCCGTCACCAGCATCATCGGGTAATAGTTCTTCTTCCCCGCGTCATCATAAGGCGTGATCGGAATGCCGTCGGCGGAAAACCAGCGGAACCCCGTATCGAACGCCATCGCTTGCGGCGTGTTCGACGCCCCAGGCATGTTGTGCCCGGCCAGCCCCTGGTCCACCGTCAGCCCGGCGCCAAACAGGTTCACCACCTGCGACCAGAAGTTCGTCTTCCCCGCCGAGGTCTTGTTGATCGACCCGTCCGGATCAGCCATCGCCTGGTAGGTCACCGTGATCCCTGTCGCCGAAGTCACCAGCTTCCCCTGGTTCGTGATCAACTGCGCCTTCAGGTCATTGAACGGCGGCAGAATCGCAAACACATCGAAGCTGGCATCCATGCAGTGCATCCCCAAATCGTTCCAGGCGACCAACCGGTAGCCCCCGCTGCCCGTCGGCGTCCCCGTCGGCGCAGCCTGTTGTACCACCACCTTCTTCGCCAGCGGCAACCCGTTGTAGGTTCCCTCCCCTTCCACCGATACAAGCACCCCCAACGCCGCTCTTCCCTTCTCCTGCTTGATCTCTGTCGATGACCGCACGGCAAACGACCTCCCCGCCACCTTCCACGTCCCAATCAACCCCGTCGCCGGCAGTTGCTCGATCACTCCCGACACTTTGAGCGTCGTTGCCGCACCTCCTTGTCCTGTATGAAGCAGTAGGATCATGAACCCTGTTATTACACTTCGAGTAAGTTTTACTCGTCCGCTATGCGGCATGGCATTGTTCTCCCGGCTGAAGAAATTCGGCAACAGAACACCCGCCAATCAACACTTTCCGCTCGTAAACTGCTGGATGCACGACCATGGCTAAATCACATCCATGACGATCGGAAACGTCGTGATCATCATTTCTTGACGCGGACTGCTCCATTGCACGGATTGAAGAATTGCACGGCATCAGCCAAGCTACCGCTCCTCAATCGGCGCAAAATCCACCACCGCCCCGCACCCCTCCATTCGCTATCATCGACTCTGCATGAGCCGCATCCGACTCACCGCCCGCGCCTCGGTCAGCTTCGCCCTCGCCGGCTTCCTCTGGATCGTCGCCTTCCTCGGCCGCGACCAAATGGAAAAGCTCCTCAAGGACATCGCCCCCTGGCTGCCCATGAACCAGGCGCTCTACCTCGCCGCCGCCCTAGCTCTCGCCGTCGTCGTCTTCATCGGCGTCTGGAGCATCCTCCGCGACGTCTCCGAATGGGCTCTAAAATGGTACGCCGCCCGCCGCGGCGCCGATATCATCGCCACCTTTGGCTCCCCCGCCGACATCCCCGACGTCCTCTCCTTCGGCGAGCGCTTCTACGACGATTCGCGCAACCTCATCAACGCCGCCACCTGCCGCTCATTCCTCGATGCCTGCCCTCACAGCCTCCGCATCTTCCGCCGCGCCGGCCAGTTGGTCGGCTTCTACTTCCTCTTCCCTTTGAACAAGGCCGCCGTCGAAGACCTCCTCTCCGAACAGATCCGCTCCGGCCAGCAACTCAACGGCAAACACTCCGTCAAATCCTTCGCCCGCGCCACCGGCATTTACGTCCCCAACATCTGCGCCTCGGAAGGACTCGCCCGCGGCAAGGTCATGCTCAAGCTCGAAGAGGATCTCCTCAGCCACGTCCGCGACAGCCGCAGCCTCCGCTACATCTTCGGCCGCGGCGCCAACGACAAGGGCATCTACTACTACCGGAGATACGGCTTCGAACCCCTCGGCGACCCCAAACTAGGCCCCGTCATCTGGGTCAAGAAAATTCAGTTTAAAGTCTGACGCCCGCGCCCCTGCCTGGCTGCCGCGCGCGCCTCTCCCGCGGCACAACGCCCCACCGCCGTCCCCCCCCGCCCCTCAGTCAATCTTCGAAATCCGCCGGTGGAACCGCATCACCGCCGTCGGGTCCGGCGCCAGGTGCGTCGCCGCCTCCTGCCTGCCGGCATAATCGCAGTAGTTCAGCACGTAGCGGATCGACTCCAGCCGCGCCTGCTTCTTGTTGTTCGCCTGCACGATCACCCACGGGCTGAACGAGGTGTGCGTCTTGCTGAACATCTGTTCCTTGTAATACGAGTACTGATCCCACAACTCCTGCGCCCGCTCGTCAATCGGCGACAGCTTCCAGTGCTTCAGCGGATTGTGCCGCCGCGAATCGAACCGCCGCAACTGCTCTTCCTTCGAGATCGAGAACCAGAACTTGATGATCGTCACCCCGTCCTCGTACAACATGTGCTCAAACTCCGGCACCTGTTGGATAAACCGCTCATACTCGGCCGGTGTGCAGAACCCGTTCACCGGCTCCACCACGGCGCGGTTGTACCACGAGCGGTCGAAGAACACGATCTCACCCGCATTCGGCAACTGCCGCATGTAGCGCTGGAAATACCACTGCCCGCGCTCCTCCTCGGTCGGCTTCGGCAACGCCACCACGCGCATCGCGCGCGGATTCATATGCTCGATGAACCGCCGGATCGTTCCGCCCTTCCCCGCCGCGTCGCGCCCTTCAAACAGAATCGCGATCCGCTTGCCCTCGGCCTGCACCCAGCGCTGCAGCTTCACCAGTTCGCCCTGCAGCGCGTGCAGCTCTTCTTCATACTGCAGCAGACCCAACACGCCCTTCAGCCGGATGTTCCGCTCCCGCAACAGCGCCACCAGCCCGGCCTTCGAGTTGATCCGCTCCAGGTCCTCCGGCGTCAGCACCAGCCCAGCGTCCTTAATCTTCTTCGGCGGCTCCACAGACCGCGCCGCGGCAGCGGGCTCGGCGGACTTCGGCGGTTCGGCGGCCTCGCGCGGCGCCGGCGCTACGGGCGTAACTAATTGAGGGACGGGTCGGCGTGAGGAAGCCATACAGTCAGTATCGGACTGTTTCGACCGAATGTGAACTACCGGCAGTCCGCCGCGTCATCCTACAAGTGCCTCCACAGCGACGCTTCCTCATCCTCCGCCAACCGCGCCGCCTCCTCCCGCCGCCCCACCATCCACCCCCGCACCGCGTGCTGCCCACCCAGCCCGAACGCGATCGCCCCCGCCAGCGCCGCTCCCC
>JAFLBB010000163.1 GCA_017304135.1 Acidobacteriota bacterium
GTGTACGCCGCGCGCGCCTGCCGCGGCGCCAACGGCTCGCTCATCGGAGATACGGCATCGACCACAGTCACCGGGCGCGGCGCAACCAGAGCCATCAATCCCGGCAAATCATAGTGCCGCAGCGCTCCAGGCACGATGGATTCAAACATGTCCTGGTGCAGCGGCGACTCCGCCACGGCACGGTAGGAGACCAGCATCCTGTCAAGTAGCAGGCGCGCGAACGGAACGCCAACCGCGGCCGCATGCAACATCGCCGTCGCCGCGTGTCCCTGCGCCGCGCCATAGATGCGCGAAGCGTCCACCCCCGGCCGCGCCGCCAGCAACGCGAAGCCGCGCTCGATGTCCCGCGCCCGCTGCGCCACTAGGCTCGTATTCAACATCACCGCCGTCATCGCGGAATTGTAATCGCCAAACCAGTGGTTCCAACCGCCGCCGCCCAGGGCCGCCTCCGGCCGTGTCTCACCCTGTCCCCGCGCGTCGATGGCCAGCACAACTGCTCCCGCCGTGGCCAGTGCGCTCATTTCCGCCCACGCCGCCCGCTTCCCCCGTCCGCTCGCCAGCACCACCCCCGGCCGCTTTGCCGCGCCCTCCGCCTTCCAAACGAGTACAGCCGGAATCACGATCCCCGCTTCGGATTCATACAGCAGCTTCTCCATCCGCAAACCGCCCGCCGTCTCTTCCCCATACGGCCGCACAACAGGCGCCGCCGTCTCCTCGCGCCAGCCTATGTGGCCACGCACCGCCTCCTTCGACGGCGCCACCGGCGTGTGCAGTGCCCGCGCCCGGGCCCGGTTCAACGTGTACACCGTCTCCCCGCCTAGCGACGTCGCCACCTGCCCCGTCTCCGTGCAGGCCAGTTCTTCCTCCGACGCAGGCGCAATCGGCGTCTCCTCCTCCGGAGCCCCCGTCCGCCCAGCCAGCCAGCGGTCAAACCATGCGTATGAGGCCCGCCGCAGACGGATGCTGTAGCCGTGTCCCTCGTCGGTTTCGGCCATCGCCACGCGCTGCCCATCCGGCCATGCCGCCCGCGCTTCACCAAAGCTCTGCCGCGCCCCCGCAATCGAGAAGAAGTCGCGGATCGCCGACAGCATCAGGTAGGGCTTCGGCGCGAACGACCGCACGAAGTCGGCATGGTCAAACCCGTTCGCCAGGAAACCCGGAATGCACTGCTCGGCGTCCTGCGGCCCGATCGTATCCAGCAGCCTGCGCCAGCTCGTGATGTAGCAGGACGGCGCGGCCACTTGTAGCCGGTCATCCAGCGCGCTCAGGTACGCCGTGTGCGTCCCGCCGCCGGAGTTGCCCGTCACCCCGACGCGCAGCCGGTCCACCTCCGGCCGCGAGAGCAGGTAGTCCAGCGCGCGGATCCCATCCCAAATCGTGTAGCGGGCCAGTGCGTCGCCGGTAAGCAGCGTCTGAATCCCCATCACCGTGTGCTCCGTCGTCGCCGGCTTGGCCTTTGAGCCCCCCGTCGCCTCATCCCAATGCTGCACGCGTTCGCCCTGCCCCAGTTGATCCCACGCCAGCGCGACATACCCGCGCCGCGCAAACGTCGCCAGAATCTGCTGCCACACCGGGTACGCCTTCGCCCCCGGCTCGTGACCCAGGGGGAAGAGGATCGCCGGAAACGGACCCGTGCCCTGAGCCGGCAGATAGAGATTGGCCGTCACATAGAATCCCGGCTGGCTTTCAAAAATGATCTTCTCGATGCGGTAGCCCTCGCGCTCCACGCGTCCGGTCACACGCGCGTTCAACGGTGTCCGCTCCGGCAGCCCGCCCAACCCTTCCACAAAGCGGCGGCGGAACTCCTCCCGCGAAACCGGCGTCGCTCTCCGCCTGCGTTCCACCTCTGCTTTCTGATGGCGCGGCAACATCTGCCGCAACTCGCGCCCGTCCACCTGGTTCGTCAGGAAGTCGAGATTCGGCGTCTGTGCCGCCGCGGCCGCCGCCGTCAGCAGCAGAATGATCTTGTTCAATCGCACTCCTTTATTGGGCCGCCCGCGCTTTTCGCGACACCCTCACCGCAATGTCGCGCCAAAACCGCGGCGGCTTCAGCTCCAGCCCATAGCCAAAGTGGTTCGACGCGCGCACCCTGCCCGCGTCCCTCCGCGCAACGCCTCCCCGCGCCGTGTCCCACCATTCCACCTCATACTCGCCATCGCCAAGCCCCACCACGTTCACACTCGCCTCGCCCTGCTCCGGCCCGCGCTCGGCCTTGCCTCCAACCATCCGGAATGCCAGCGGATCGTGAATCCAAAGCAGCGCCCGGTCTTCGGCCACCAGCCCGTACACCTGCACGCTCACCGGCAGGTTCGGTCGCGAGATCCGCGCTTCGCTCCAACTCCGTGCCGCCAGGTCCTCCCCCTTGAGAAACTCCGCCAGCGGCTTGAACTGACGGTACAGATCCAGCGGCTCCACATAGTTGTGCCACCACCAGTACAGCCCTGTCCCGGCCGCCCCGCTCAGCGCGCTCGCCCACAAGGCATCGTGCAGATGGTGGCCCTCCGGATCCAGCCTCGCCACCTCCGCCGGATCCTCCACCCCCTGTTCGCCAAAGAAGAACGGCTTCCCGAATCGCCGCATCAGGTGATCCGTGTCCTGCATCGTGTACTGTGCCGCGTCGAAGCGCGACTCCCAGTACGAATGCCCTTGCACCACGTCGATCTGCGGCAACGCGAACATCCGCCCATCCCGCCAGCTCGTCGTCACCAGGTGCCGCCACGGGTCGATCGCCTTCAAATACCCGCCCATCTCGCGATGCCATGCCTCGTTCGCCGCCACGTCGAACCCTTCGTTGTTGTCCACCTCGTTCCACAACTCCCACGCCGCCAGCTGCGTCGACCATCCCCACCGCGCCACGCTGTAGCGCAACCGCCGCTTCACCAGTTCGCGCGCCGCCTCCGACGTGAAATACTCCTGCGGCGTGCGGCACGGCCCCCCGTTGGCGGCGTTGTACGGATTGCGCGGCCAGCGGTGCTTCATCCGCGTCTGCCACCACACCGTCATCTCAAAGGCAAGCTGGAAATACACCCCGCGCCGCCGGCACTCCCGCTCCACCTCGTCCAGCCGCCACGCCGACTCCAGGTCATACCGCCCCAGCCCGGTCGCATGCGTCTCCAGTGGAAATCCCGCGAAGCTGCCGTCCCCCGGCTTGGCCACAATGCTTGCATCCTGCGGCACGTAGTATTCCTGCCACAGCCGCACATAGTTGCCCCCATTGGCCGCCAGCTTTTCGAGCAGCCGCTCGTAATAGTAGGTCCCCTCCCGCTTCTCATACATGCACAGGTTCTCGCCAATGGCGAAAAACGGCTTGCCTGACTCATGCTCCAGGAAGCGCCGGTTGCGCGGACTCACCCGTACAAACCCCGCCCCACGCCCCGGCGTCACGGTCACTTCCAGGGGCTTGGCGCGTCCGCTCACCCCGCCCATCGTCCAACTCACGCTCAGCCTGTGCCGCCCCGCCTCGGGACTGGAAAACCGCACCCGCCATCCCGCCTCTCCCTCCGCCGCCAGACGCTCCACCCGCGCCGTCCCGGCCGCCTCCGGATTGGCGATCGAACGCTGATACCCCTGATACCAGAAGCCCGGCACCCGCAGCACGCGCCCCGAGGGCAGCCGCAACTCGCCCTCCACCCGTGCCTCTTTCGGATCAAACGGGTTCGCCGCCTTCACCCCCGGCTCCACCGCCGCTTCTATCAATTCATACTGGCCCGCGGGCCCCGTCAGTACGCGCACCTCTTGCGGCGCCAGCAGGAGCAACGCCAGCGCCATCATCGCCTTAATTTCCCGCCTTGCTGGAACGCCGGAGTGCCGCTAGCATGTTAGTTAGTCTTCTTTCCTAACTCTGGATTAGAGCATAGGACCCTCGTGGATGCAATGAAATGATTCTCCTGTTTTGGCTTCTCGCCGCCGCGGCTTCACACCCCTACGAAGACCGTACCTTTGATAGCCGCGTCTTCGCCCACCCCCGCCACTACCGCCTCTTCCTGCCCCCCGGATACGCCGATTCCACCCGCCGCTACCCTGTCATTTACTACTTCCACGGCCACAGTGACCGCTACACGCTCGAGCGCTACGACGAGGGCAAGGACACCGTCCCCGCCATCGCCCGCTTCGTCGCCACCCACCCCGTCATCGTCATCGCCGTCGATGGCTACGTAGCCGCCCACTACACCGGCTTCTATGGCGGTACTCCCTACGACATCTCCCGCGAGGGCGGCCGCTACGACTTCGGCCAGCACTTCCACGAACTCACCGCCCACATCGATTCCACCCTCCGCACCCTCCCCACCCGCCGCTACCGCGCCACCTCCGGCCTCAGCATGGGCGGCTACATGAGCCTCGCCCTCAGCTCCCGCTACCCCGACTTCATCGGCAGCGCCTCGGCCTTTAACCCCAGCCACGAAATGTTCGCCGGCGAACCCGGCCGCCGCTCCCTCTGGCGCACCACGGATCACCCCGCCAATCACGCCGGCTCCATGATCCGCCTCATCCGCGCCAGCGGCGACTACATCAGCCAGTACCACGAGGAACTGCGCGCCGTTTATGCCGCCGCCCCCGGCGTCGACTTCGAGTTCCGCCAGGACGAATACCACCGCCACTGGGCCACCTCCATCGAAGAGACCTTCGCCTTCCACATGCGCGCCTTCGAGAACCCCTCGCTCGACACGGCCCCCGAAGAGTGGACCTACACCAGCGCCCGCCTCCAGTTCGCCCTGCGCGGCTATGAGGCCACCGCTCAAACCTCCGAGCCCGCCCTCATCACCCTCTCCGATGTCCGCCAGGGCGGCTTCACCGTCACCTCCCGCCGCTATGCCCCCGATGGCCCGCCCGCCGCTTGCACGCTGCTCATTCGCACCGCCCCCCTCTACGCCGCCGGCGAACGCTATACCGTCCACGACCTCCCCCTCACCGCCACCGCCGCCATCCCAACCCAAGCCGTCGCCGATTCCTCAGGCCGCCTCACCGTCCACACCGACTGCGCCGGCCACGCCTTCAGCTTCTCCGGCAGTGGCACCGGCGCCCAACCTCCCCTCACCCTCCCTTTTACCCCCACTGGTCCCTGGCGCGTCCGCCCCAATCAGACCCTCCATCCCCCGCTCCGCCTCTACAACCCGCGCTCCACTCCTCTCGACAACGTGCGCGTCGAACTCACCTCCGAATACCCCACCGTCGAGATGGCAAAATCCTCCACCTCCCTTGCCTCCCTTCCAGCGGCCACCTCCACTGACCTCGCCCCACACCTCGCCCTCCGCTTCACCGCCGGTGCGGGCGGCTTCGCCCGCGTCCGCCTCATGATGAAGGTCACCTACGACGGCTACTTCACCCGCACCACCCCCATCGATGTCCTCGTTGCCCCCGAACACTTTGAGACCCCCCTCGACGTCGCCGTCCTCGACGGCCGATCCCTCGCCGTCCGCGAGTTCCGCCAGAAGGGCAACCAGGGCGGGGGCGCTCCCGTCGAACGCACCGTTACCGAAGGGAAGGGAAATGGCAACGGAATCCTCGAGCCCGGTGAAGACGCCACCATCTGGGTCCGCATCCGCCAGGGCCTCGACCCCTTCGACAAAGGCAACTGGCGCCGCGCCAAGGTCTACTCTCCTTCGCCCCTCCTCACCGAGGTCGCCGACATCCAGGAGGACAAACAGCGTGAGTGGACCGGCGCCCGCAACCGCACCAGCCTCGTCCATCTCGCCTCATCAGCTTCCGGCCCGCCGCTCGACCTCATCCTCGACTGCGAAACCTACAGCTTCCACTTCACCCCCGATGTCCGCTACGGCGCCCAGCCCCTCTATCAGGCCTTCCAACTCCACCGCCACCATCTCTTCCTCTGGCCGCTCGCTCTCTCCTCCGCCACCCGCGCCTCCACTGCCCACCCCGCCGCCACCGGACTCGTCCTCAGCAACGACGCCTGGCCCCGCGCCACCACGCTCGCCGAATGGACCGCCGACGTCATGCGCATCTCCGGCGTCGAGCGCGCCTCGGAAACGGCCCAGGGCACAGCCTTCTTCGAGTGGCTCCGCCTCTTCTCACGCATGGCCGTCGGCGGCATGATCCAGGCCTACGAAGGCCCCCGCGGCAGGGAGTCCTCTGTTCTTGACGCCCACAAACAGTTGTTCGTCTATGGCTGGGGCTTCTGCGACACCACCAGCCGCATCGCCGAAGCCGCCTGGCAGGAGTACAAACGCGACCCCCGCTCCGCCGAACGCGTCATCACCCAACACGACGACGGCGGCTACCACACCATGTACCGCCTCCGCCTCGACGGCCGCTACGCCGCCTTCGATCCCCGCTACGGCTACTACCTCATCGAAAGCGATTCCCCCACCGCCCGCATCCTCGACTGGTCCGAACTCCACGGACGCTTCGAACTCAACCGCGCCTACGCCAACCGCTCACGCCCCTTCTTCGAATTCGGTGGCCTGGAATGGCAGCGCGCCCTGCTCCTCCAACCCGCCTGGTTCGACAGCGAGGAAGCCTGGCGCAAAGCCGGCGCGCCCAAGGAAAACGTCTTCGGCGACGGCGCCTACCGCATGGGCTCCACCTTCCACGACATGACCCTCACCCTCCCCCGCGGCACAACCGTAACCCGCCACTGGGACAACTCCGCGCGCAAGTTCTACGTGCCTTCCGGCGCGCACACCAAACGCGAATGGCCCTTCCTGCGCAGCGGCCGTTTTTATCGCGTCACCGACTCCTCCCACGGCGGCAACTGGCCCGCCCACGATCCCAACTACCGTCGCGCCCAGCCCTATCTCGCCACCGTCCCCGCCGCCCAGGGCTACCCCGCTGATCTCGTTGGCGGTCGCACCATCGGCCAGGCCTACGGTGTCATCGAATCCACCCGCGACGTTGCCATCACCAATGGCCAGGCCGTCGTCGAGTTCGTGTCCCCCTTCGTCCTCGTCGAGGGCACGGTCCAAGTCCCCGCGAACACGGCCATCGAAATCCGCACCCTCCAGGCCAAGCCCCGCAATACCGCCGAGCCTGATCTCTGGTCGCCCTGGTCTCCGCTTCCCGCCGCCGGCACACTCGACGCTATCCACGGCGTCTACCGCTTCCAGCTCCGACTTCGCGCGGCCTCCCCCGTCCGGCTCGTCGCGAAGCTCTATTTCGAAAACGGCATCATGTCCATCCCGCCCCTCTTCGCCGGCCGCAACACGCTCCGCCTGCGCGCCGCCCCGGGCTCCATCGAAGCCCCCGTCACCGTCACCTATAGCTACGACACCGCCTCGGGCGAAGCCACATGGTCGCGCACACTTCAGCCGGCTGACTTCGTCTCCGGCGAAGCCGTCTTCACCGCCGACGCTCCCGGCCTCCTCCGCTGCCGCTCCGTCTCCATCGCTTACTGAACAGCGCGCCTCAGCGCAGCCCGGCCAGGAAGCGCAGGCTCTGCCGGATCTGCGGCACAGCGTCCACCGCCTCGTCTTCCAGGTAGTAATGCCGCACGCCGCACTCCTGCGCCGCCAGCAGCGCCGCCCGCACATCCACAATCCCCGTCCCCAGCGCCACGCTCTCGTCTTCAAGAACATCGGCCGGCGAGCCACCCAGCTTCGTCCCCTTGCGGATGTCCTTCACATGCATCAGTGGAAATCGCCCGCGATACTGCCGCAACATCCGCGCCGGATCCTGGCCCCCATACACAATCCAGAAAATGTCCATCTCATAGGCCACATACCGCGCCTCGGTCTCCCGCGCTAGCTTGTCAAACACCGTCCCTTCCCCCAGCGCATCGAACTCCGTGCCGTGCGTGTGGTAGCAGAGCGTGAACCCATCTGCCAGCAGCCGCTCCCCCCAACGGTTCAACATCGCCGCCGCCGCTGAGGCATCGTCCCCCGTCAAGTGCCTGGCGCTGTGCGGAATCGTCGAGCAGACCACATACCGCGCCCCCAACGCCCGCGCCTCCGCGCCCACCTTCCCGGTGTCTCGCTTCAACGCCTCCCACGCCGCCATATACGAGGTAGCCCGCAGCCGGTTCGCCGCTAGTAGCTTCGCGAACTCCGCCGGCGTCCGCCCATATAACTCGCCTGACTCCACCTCATCAAAGCCCAACTCGCGAATCAGCCGCAGCGTCCCCGCCAAATCCTTCTCCGCCAGGTACCGCAAACTGTAAATACCGATCCCCACCTTCGCCCGGAACCGCGCCCCATCTCCCGCCTGCGCGCCCCAAGCCAGCGCCGGAGCGGCCGCCAGAAACGCTCTGCGCCCAATCATGCTTCCAGCCTCCACGGCGCGCGGTACTCCCTGTGCAGCATCCCTCGCGCTCCTTCCTGCTCCACCGTCTTGCGCTCATCGTTCCAGTCCAGCCGCGTCTGCGCCCGCAGCGACAGGTTGCCCAGAATCGACGTGATCGACGAACGTACGCACGTCTCAATGTCGCTGTTGGGCCGCTGCCGGGTCCGCACGCAATCCAGGAAATTCGCCCAGTGCAGCGGATGCGGATCGGCCACCCGCTTCATCTCCACCGCAGCCAGGTCCGAGCCCTTCTCCGGCGTCACCCGCATCCCCGCGCGGTCCACATACAACGTCCCGCGCGTCCCATGAAAGTTGATCCCCATCAGCCGGCTCTGCGTCAGCTCCGTGTTGTTCGAGCGGTGCTCCCACGAGCCGATCAGGCCCGGATATTCAAACGTGGCCTGCATCGTATCCGGCGTCTCCGTGTCGTCCTCAAACCAGAACTTGCCGCCCAGCGCCACCACCCCCCGCGGCATCGCATCCCCCAGCGCCATTTGAATGATGTCCAGCATGTGAATGCCCGAGTCGGTCAACTGCCCGCCCGCGTAGTCCCAGAAGAAACGGAAATAGGAGTACGCGTTCGGATACACGCCGAAGCGGTTCGGATTGAACGGCCGCGCCTGCGCCGGCCCCTGCCACAACTCCCAATCCAACCCCGCCGGCGGCTTCCCATCCGGCGGCGCTCCTATTCCCTTCTGCGGCTGGTTGCTGTAGATCCACGAACGCGCAAACGTGATCTTGCCCAACTCGCCGCCCCGCACCATCTCGCACGCTTTCTGAAAATGCGCCCCCGAGCGCTGCCACGTGCCCGCCTGCACGACGCGCTTGTGCTTCCGCGCCGCTTCGATCATCACTGCCCCTTCGTTCACCGCCACGCACGCCGGCTTCTCCACGTACACATCCTTGCCCGCCTTGCACGCCTCCACTGTCATGTAGGGATGCCAGTGGTCAGGCGTCGAAATGCACACCGCGTCAATCGACTTGTCAGCCAGAATTTCGCGAAAGTCCCGCACCTCCTTCGGCTGGTGTCCCCGCCGCCGCGCCAGTGCCGCCGCACGCTCCAGGTTCGGCTGGTACACGTCGCAGACCGCGCTCACCGCCACCCCGCCCTGGTCCATCGCCGCGCCCATGTTCTCCGAACCCATCACGCCCACCCCGATAAACCCCAGCGCGATCCGGTCGCTCGCCGGCGTCCTCTGCTGCGCCATTGCCGTGGCCGCCGCCGATCCAAGGAACATCCGCCTGTTGAATTGTGTGTGCGACATGCCCAGATCGTAGCGCACATGCCCGCCGCCGGAGCAAGCGGCGCCGGCCGGATAAGGGGAGAAATGATTCTGATAGCTGGCCGGACGTTCCGCCTCCCGGCCGCTGCCCTTGCGTTGTCCAAGTGTGCCGAAGGCAGCCGTGCCGCGTTCGCGCTCCGCGCGCGCTGACGGCTGAAACCGGCGAGCTAGCGGCGCAGCAATTCCCGTACCGCCGAGCCCAGCCGCTTGCTGGCCACCACCTCGTGGGCATTGTCGAGCGTGAGCAGCCAGCGCTGGCTGCTGATGCTGGAGATGCGGCGTACATGGCCGCAATTGACCAGCGCGCTGCGGTGCACCCGGCGGAACGAGGTGCCTTCCAGGACCTTTTCAATCTCACGCAAGGTCTGCGTGGCCATGTACCTCTTGTCGCCGGCCATAATCCAGACGATTTCCCCTTCGGCGCGGAACAGGTCGACCTCATCCA
>JAFLBB010000164.1 GCA_017304135.1 Acidobacteriota bacterium
CATGAGCCTCCCGCCCGAGTCCCCCGGCGCCCCCTTCGACGACCCCGATTCCCTCGAAGTCGTCCCCGGCTTCGAAGCCTCCGCCCTCGAAGGCGCCATCCCCTCCCTCGCCACCGAAGCCGACCTCCGCGAAGCCCTCAACAATGCGTTCGATTACCGCGGCGACATCACCCTCACCCGCCGCGACGGCTCCACCCTCACCGGCTACCTCTACGACCGCGTCGAAGCCCCCACGCTCGATCAATCCCTAGTCCGCCTCTGGCCCCGCGACTCCGACACCCGCCTCTCCATCCCCTACTCCGACATCACCCACTTAGTCTTCTCTGGCCGCGACACCGCCGCCGGCCGAGGCTGGGAAGCCTGGCTCCGCCAATACTGGCAAAAAAAATCCGCCGGCGAAACCAACATCCAACTCACCCCCGAGCCACTGGACTAATACCGAACCGTCAGTCTTCCTCCATTCTTATGACACGGACTTGAGTGCCATCTGCCAAGCCTTTCGTCTGAGCGTAGATATCTGCCAGAAAGGAGTAGTGGACCGATAGATCCGTTGGCACAATGTTGTCCACTGCATACTCACCACCAAGTATGGGCGACACCTTGAACCCAAAACACTGGTCTGGCGAATGTATCAGCTCAGCAGCCAAACACTGGGCGGCCAACGGGACCAGCAACCATCCCTCCGCGTTGTCCCCAACATCGATCTGATTCGCAAGATCATCCCGGCTGTCGGCGAGCCGCTCGATTCGCCCATATCCGACATCCAGCAGATGCACCGAACCATCCTCCATGACAAGAAACACATCCCCGAACCGATTCACGAACCAAACCGTGACTGAAGGAGGAAGCAGATCCATCCAGCCCGCCAGTAGGTCAGCCCAGTTCGTTCCGTCTGAATCGATGATGTAGTCGTGGAAATTCAACTTTCTCCCCGTCGAAGGAATCCGCTTCGATCTGCCGCCAAAAGGCATCACTCCACCCCCACCGCAAAATCCCCCAGCCGCACCATCCGCCCATCCGCTAACTGTACCCGCGCCTCCCTCGGCCCAAAATTCAGCAACACCGTCTTCCCGTTCTCCAACACGCTCCAATACACCGTCTCCGGCTTCTCCATCCGCAGCGCCGCCTTCACCCGCCCATCCACCGCCGGCATCTCCAACAGCAACTCCCGCACGAACTCCCCATACTCCCGCGTCGGCACCAAATCCCCGCGCCACGCCACCACCCGCCCTTTGCCCGTATCGCCTTTCAACCACCGCGCCGCAATCGACCCATCCCCTTCCACCGTCACCGGATTCCCCCGCGGCCTCGGCGCAAACACCACCGTCCCCCCACCCCGCACCCATGCATCGATCTTCTCCAACGCCGGCTTCTCCACCACCGCCCCCCACAACAACACCAGCACCTTGTACCGCTCGAGCGCCCCATCCACAATCATCTGCTCACTTGCGAAATCGAAATCCAACGTCTCCCGCATCGTCCGCGCCGCCGAATAGAGAATCGAACCCCACCGGTACCGCACCACTTCGTCATCCAGCTTCAACGCCGCATCCGGATACAACGCCGCCACCTCCACCACCGGCCGCGCCCGCTCATCCAGCAACCGCCCCTGCCGCAGCCACGCCTCGATCGCATGGTCATTCCCAGTCAAGTTACCCAAGTAATAAAACAGGTGCACCGCCCCATTCGTCACCGCGTTGTAGAGACGCGCCATCACCCCCCGCTTGCTCCCATACCCGCCCGGCTCAAACCCCAGCTCAATCCCGTAAAACCGCGCCGCCGACGTCGCCATCCGCGTGATCGTAAAGTTATCCGCATAGTCATCCCCCTCGTTCGTCAACCGCATCCCGCCCTTCACCGCCTTCATGCTCCGCGCCTGGTACGAATAATCCGTCCCAATCTCCACCGGACCCCACCCGCCCGAAGACTGATGAATCTGCACCCCCGGCATCGCCTCCCGCGCCCACACCGCCCACTTCTCACACCAATCACTCATCGCTCCGAAATACCAGTCCGCGAAATCCACCCGCATCCGCCGGCTCGCTGCCGTCACCGGCAGAAACGTCTTCACCTCCGCCAGCGACTTGTACCGCGTCCCCCAAGCCGCATTCACTTTACCGGCATCGCCATACTTCTCCGCCACCCACGCCCGGAACGCCTTCACCGCCAGCGCATCCCCCGCCCAATACCCAATGTGTGTGTGGCTCTCCTTGAACCCATACCCCGGACCCTTCGCCGGATACTGCGCCTCCCCATAATCCCCGCTCGGCCCCAGCCGGACCCCCAACAGCGACTTCCTCTTCCCATACCGCTTGCCAAACTCCTGGATGAACTTCCGCGCATACTCCGCCTGGAACGGTTGAAAAATCGACTGCGTGTCGTGCGTCACCCCATGTTCCAGACAAACGAATCCGAAATTATCCTTGCCATCATGCAACCACCGGGGCAGGGCATAGCCCGACCCCGCCAACAACATCGGAAACCACTGCAACCCGTGCTTCTCAATCTCCTCCAAAATCGCGTCGTAATATGACCAGTCATACACGCCCCGCTGCCGCTCCACATAGCCCCACCGCACATACGTCTCCACGCCGTTGAACCCCAACGCCCGCACCAACGGCGCTTGATTCCGTATCCCCGCCAGCGCTTCTTCCACCTTGTCCGGCGAAGTCGAATCCCCCGCCACCGAGCTCACCCGCTCGGAATGCCGCGCAAATTTCAGCGCCGGCTCCACCAGCGGCGCCTGCTCCAACGCCGGCTGCTCATCCACCACCCGCACCGCCCGCACCCAATCCGCGCCCTCCATCCGCAACCGCTCCGGCACGCCCGCGTCATACTGAAACACCGCCCGCCGCACCTTCCCCGAATTCACCCGCGCCACGCCCCACTGCCGCCACTCGCTCACCCCCGGCGCCATCCCCAGCAACCCATACCCGCGATCCCAAAACTCCACCACCACCCACTGCCGCCCCGTCCCCCGCTTCTCTACTCGCAGTTCCAACCCCGCCCGCGTGTAGTAATCCCTGTGCGGCTCCACCCGCACACTCCAAGCCCCTTCGCTCTCCTCCAACTGCCACACATCCCCCGTGCCCTTCTCCAATCGCAACCCCTCCGCCACCGGCTCCCGCCCCGCCACCCAAGCGGCCACCTCCGCCCCATACACCACTCCCATCAGGACAAAAAAGCCAAGTAAAGTCCGCATCTCGCCCACAGCGTACTCCACATCCACCCCGTCGTGCCCAGGCCCCCCCGTTACACTCTCCCTGAACTGTGCTAACTTTACCGAAAACCCCCATGCGCACCCGAATGAAGGACATCGCCGAACGCCTCGGCGTCTCCCTGATGACCGTCTCCAAGGCCCTCCGCGGCCACAGCGACATCAGCGAAGCCACCCGCAACCGCGTCCTCGCCTGTGCCGAAGAACTCCATTACCGCCCCAACTGGGTCGCCCGCAGCCTCGTCCTCCAACGCACCAATTTGATCGGCCTCGTCATCCCCGATCTCATGAACTCTTTCTTCGCTGAGGTTGCCCGCGGCGTCGGCCGCGTCATCGAAGCCCACGGCTACCAGTCCGTCATCCTCAACTCCGACGAAAGCCCCGCCACCGAGCTCAACCAGGTACAGTTACTCCTCGAACGCAGCGTCGACGGCCTTATCCTCGCCTCCAGTTGCTCCACCAACACCGCCGACCTCCTCGCCATCCTCAACCGCTACCGCTGCCCCCACGTCCTCATCGATCGCCTCCCTCCCGGCGCCCATTCCCACTACGTCGGCGTTGACGACGCCGCCCTCGGCGAACTCGCCACTACTCACTTGATCGAACAAGGCTGCCGCCGCATCGCCCACCTCCACGGCCCACCCACCGCCACCGGCGCCGGCCGCCTCAAAGGTTTTAAACGCGCCCTCCGCCAGGCCGGCGTTGAACCCCGCCCCGATTACATCCTCCCGGCCCGCCATGACGATGTCTCCGGCTACCAGGCCATGATGCGCCTCCTCGCCCTCCGCCCACGCCCCGACGGCGTCTTCTGCTACAACGACCCCATCGCCGCCGGCGCCATGAAAGCCATCTTCGACTCCGGCCTCGACATCCCCGCCGACCTCGCCATCATCGGCGCCGGCAACGTCCACTACTCTGACCTCCTCCGCGTCCCCCTCTCCACCATCGACCAAAGCAGCACTCAAATCGGCGAATCCTCAGCCAGCCTGCTCTTTGAATGCATCCAGTCCCCCGAACCCCTCCCCGCCCGCCGCATCATCATCGAACCCCGTCTCATCATCCGCGCCTCCACGCAACGCACCTGACCGCTACAGTTACCGCTCAGCCCTCCATCGCCACTCCCTCTCCCCCCTCGCCCCAAAAAGAAAAGCCCCGGACCACCCAAGCGGGCAATCCGGGGCCATGTGCGCGATAACTAAAAATACAAATGCAAGTTCAGCTTGATGAACCGCGGCAAGTTCCCCTGCACAAAGTTCAATCGGCCAAAGTTCGCATTCGTCACGTCGTTGCCGCCGCCGATCAACCCCGTGAACCACGGCCTGTTGAACGCGTTCACCATCTCAAACCGGAACTGCAGGCGGATCTGCTCATGAATCGGAAAGTTCTTCGCCGCCGAAATGTCCCAGTTCTGATACCCGGGCACGCGCACATCGCTGAACAGCGTCGGGAAGTTCCGCAGCGCAAACGTCGTCTCGGCGCGCGGCACTAGCCGCCCCGTCGAAGGGTTGACCCACAGGTCTGTATTGAACCATTTGTCCGGCGATTGCGACCCCGAATCCAGCTTCGCGCTGCCCGCGGCCACCTGCGGCGCATTCGGATAATCCACAGCCCAGCCGCTCTGGTAGGTGATGTTCCAGTTCAGAATCCACCCGCCGCCCACCAGGTCCGCCGCCCGGCCCCAGTTGCTCCCAATCGGCCGGCCCTTGCCAAACGGCAGGTCATACACACCGGCGATCGTGAACTTCTGCGGCAAGTCAATCTGGTTGGCCGAACGCTTCTCCAGCACACTCGCATCCAGGTTCGTCAGGTTGAAGTCCTGCTGGTTCAACAGCGTCACCTTCTCCAGTGTCTTGCCCATGCCATAGCTGGCCAGGAACGTCAGGCCGTAGCCCATCCGCTTGCTCACCTTTGCCTGCAGGCCGTCATAGCGCTGGCTGCCGATCGGCGCGTTGGCCACCGTCACCTGGTTGTACTGCGGGAACGGATACAGCAGGTTCTGCCGAGGAATCGTCGCCCCGTTCAACGTCGCGTTGTTCGGAATCAACCCCGCCATCGGGTTCGCAATGCGCGCGCTGTAGTAGGCCGTGTCCACCGCGCCCGTCGACGTCACGCGCCCCAGCTCATTCACCGGCAGCACGTTTTGGTTCGCCGAAATCGGCAGCCTCTTCGTGATGTTGCCCACATAGGCCACTTCGGCCACCATGTTGCCCGGCAACTCCCGCTCGATGTCGAACGAGTACTGGTGCGAATACGGCAGCTGACGGTTCAGGTAGTTCACCGTCACGCTCTCGCCCAAAAAGCTCGACGCCCCCAGTGAACTGCCCACCGCCGCCAGCAGGTTGCCGCCCGGCAGGTTCGCAAACGGATTCGTCAGGTTCACCGCCGGCGTCAGGTTGCCGTCCGTGCTGGCCACCATGTCCGTCCGCCGGCTGAAGCCCTGCGCCGCCCCGATCTCGTTCTGGCCCAGGTAATACAGGCCATAGCCGCCGCGCACCACCCACTTGCTGCCAATGCGGTACGCCGCGCCAATCCGCGGTTGGAAGTTGTTCTTGTCCGGTTCAAACGCCCCGCGCGGCTGTCCGCCCACGTTGGCAAACTGCACCGCGCCCTTCAGGTTCAATCCCGTCACCCGGTTCGCAATCGGACTCGCCGCGTTGAAGTCCATCCCGCGCAACGCACGGTCATAGCGCTCCACCAACGGCTGTTCATAGTCCCACCGCATCCCCAGGTTCAACGTCAATCGCTGCGTCACCTTGAAGTCGTCCTGGAAGAAAAACGCGAAATAGTGGTTCCGCTGCGCCGGCGCAATGTTCTTGTCCACAAACCCGCTCTGCGGATAGCCCAACAGGAACGAAGCCAGCTCGTTGCCCGACACCGCGTCGGCCTGTAGCGCCCGCGCCTGCGTCCACTGCCGCGTGAACGTGTACGCGCCCGCCGCCTGCCCGGGATTGTTCGAGTTGTCGTTATAGCGCCGCCCTTCCGCGCCAAACTTCATCAGATGCTTGCCCAACGCCAGGTTCGCGTTCGGCTGCACCGTGTAGGAATCGTTCGTCCCCAGGTTCAACAACCGGTCCGCGCCCGCGTTGCCGTACGTGCCCAGTGCAAACCGAGGAAACTGCAACTGCGTGAACTGCGACACCAGCGACGAGGCAAAGCCCAACTGCCGTGGATCGTAATTCGCGCCAAAGCTGCTCCCCGTCTGCTCTTCCCAACGCGCCAATCCCGCGCGCAGGTTAAACGTCATCCGCGGCGACAACGTCGACGTCCAGTCAAACGTCCAGTTGCGCCCGTTGCGGATCAGCGGCGCGTTGCCCGTCGGCTCGGCCGGATTCACCTGGTTCAGATCCGTGATGAACACCAGCCCGCGATACTCGCTGAACGGGTTCTGCCCATACCGGAAATAGAAGTTGTTGTTCGGATTGATCATCCAATCCAAACGCCCGATCCACTGGTTCATATCGCCGATCCAGCGCGACGGATAGATGTAGTTGTTGATCCGCGCCGGACCATCCCCCAGCGAATTCGGCGTCGGGAAAAATTTCAACACCTCCGCCGAAATCGGATTGATCCGGTTCGCCGGTAATCTGTTCCCCGCAAACGGCTGGCGCGTCCCATCCGCCGCCGTCGTCAACGGGTCATACACGGAAACCAGCGCGTTCTGCGCATTCCGCAGCGTCGAGAAATCGCCCCCGCGCCACTCCTGCAACGGCAATGTCCCCGTCCCCGGATCGGCTGACCGCTGCCGCATCCCTTCATACGAAATCAGCCAGAACAACTTGTTCCGCCCGTCAAACACCTTCGGCAGATACACCGGGCCCGCAGCCTGCGCGCCAAACGTGTTGATGTTGTTTGGTGGCTTCCGCACGCCCGCGCGGTTTAGCTCCGTCTGGTTCGCGTTCAGCTCTTCCACCTGGAAGTTTTCGAAAATCGTCCCGTGCAGCTGGTTCGTGCCTGACTTCGTCACAATCGTCACCACGCCGCCGCCCGTGCGCCCATACTGCGCGTCATACGTATTGGTCGCGACCTTGAACTCCTGCACCGACTCCATCGTCGGCACGTGAATCACCGTCCGGTTCCCGCGCACATTCGAAATGCCGTCCAGCAGCACCTCGTTCTCACGGTTCCGCCCGCCGTTCACCGCAAAGTTCGACGTCCCGGCGATGTCGAACGACCGCAGATACCGCCACCCGCCCGTCTTCACCACGCCCGGCGCCGCCCACGCAATCTGGAACGGATTCCGCCCCTGCGTCGGCACCTGCGAAATCAGCTCGTTCGCAATCACCTGCGACCGCGACGCCGTCTCGGTCTGCAACTGCGACACCTCGGCGTTCACCGTCACGCTCTGCGCCATCTCGCCGATCTCCATCACGATGTCGAGTCGCGAGCGATCCTGCACCTGCAACACAATGCCCTCGCGCACGTAGCGCTTAAAGCCTTGTTTTTCCGCTGTCAGCCGGTAGGTCCCCGGCGCGAGAAACGGCGCCAGAAACAGCCCCGCTTCATTGCTCACCTGCGAAATTGTCGCGTTGTTGCCAACGTTGGTTGCCGTAATCGTCACCCCAGGAATCGCTGCTCCCTGGGAGTCAGTTACGGTGCCCGTAATCGAGGCGCGCACTTCCTGCGCCGAGGCTGTGCCAACCATGGCTAACACAGCCATTGCTATCTGCAAGGATTGTTGTTTCATCTTCTTTTTCTGCCCCCTGAAGGCCCACAAATTATACCAGCCCCACCCCACAACAGCATACAATACCTCCTATGCGAAATCGCCCCCTCCTGGCCCTCGCCGCCTTCATCTTGAGCGCTCACTCTCTCCCCGCCGTCGTCAAGGCAATCCACGTCACCGACCGCTCCGACGTCGCCCACGCCAAGCCCTTCGGCAACGCCGGCCCCTATGAGCGCATCCAGGCCAAGGTCCACTTCGAAGTCGACCCATCCAAGCCCGCCAACGCCCTCATCGCCGACCTCGCCCTCGCCCCCCGCAACTCGGCCGGCCTCGTCGAATTCGCCTCCGACATCTACGTCCTCAAACCCACTGACCCCACCAAGGGCAACGGCACCATCCTCTTCGAAGTCTCCAACCGCGGCGGCAAAGGAATGCTCGGCATGTTCAGCCGCGACGGCGCCTCCCTCGGCCCCGACTTGGGCGACGCTCATCTCCTCGAACAGGGCTACACCCTCGTCTGGGTCGGCTGGCAGTTCGATGTCCCCGACACCGCCGGCCTCCTTCGCCTCTACGCGCCCTTTGCCACCAACCAAGGCGCCTCCAGCAACGGCTCCCCCATCACCGGCCTCGTCCGCTCCGAGTTCATCACGGAACAAGCCGGCCTCACCACCTTCTCCCTCGGCGACCGCACCATGCTCGCCTACCCCGTCGCCCCCGGCCACGACGACTCCGCCCAACTCACCGTCCGCGACCTCTGCACCTCCGCCCGCCGCCCCATCCCCCGCAGTGAATGGCAGCTCGCCCGCCTCGACAACGGCAAGCCCTCACCCGACCGCACCCGCGTCTACTTCCCCGCCGGCCTCCAACCCGGCAAAATCTACGAAGTCATCTACACCGCACAGGACCCCGTCGTCGCCGGCCTCGGCCCTGCCGCCATCCGCGACTTCATCTCCTACCTCAAATACGCCGGCCCCGCCGCTTCCATCAACGTCCTCGGCGACCAGCGCCGCTTCCTTAAACGCGCCATCGCCGTCGGCACCTCCCAATCCGGCCGCTTCCTCCGCACCTTCCTCCACGACGGCTTCAACGCCGACGAAAACGGCAAAATCGTCTTCGACGGCGTTTGGGCCCACGTCGCCGGAGCAGGGCGGGGAAGCTTCAACTTCCGCTTCGCCCAACCCTCCCGCGACGGCCACCCTCACCTGAACTGCGTCTACCCCAGCGACATCTTTCCCTTCTCCGACGCATCGCAATCCGACCCCACCGCCGGCGCCTCCGGCCTCCTCGACAAAGCCATCGCCGCCAAAGTCGAACCCAAAATCTTCTACACCAACGGCAGCTACGAATACTGGGGCCGCGTCGCCAGCCTCGTCCACACCTCCCTCGACGGCAAACAGGACACCGGCCTCGCCCCCCAATCCCGCGCCTATCTCCTCTCCGGCACACAACACGGCCCCGGCTCCTTCCCGCCCTCCCATGGCGCGGCCCTCAACGTCGCCAACGGCAACAACTACCGCTGGATCATGCGCGGCCTCCTCGCCCGCATGAACGCCTGGGTCACCTCTGGCACGGAACCACCGCCCTCGCAGGTGCCCCAAATTTCGAAGGACTCTCTCGTCTCCGTCAACGCCATCAACTGGCCCAAAATCCCCGCCGCGCGCCTCCCCCAACACCCCAAGCTCGCCTACCGCGGCGACTTCCAAGCCGCCCCGCCCAAAGTCGGCGAAGCCTTCCCGACACTCCTCCCCCAAGTCGACGCCGACGGCAATGAGATCGCCGGCATCCGCGCTCCCATGCTCCAGGTCCCGCTCGCCACCTTCACCGGCTGGAACTTCCGCAAGCCCTCCCAAGGCGCCCCCGACGAGCTCTATTCCATGGTCGGCTCCACCTTCCTCCTCCCCAAAACCAAAGCCGACCGCGCCCGCACCAAGGACCCCCGCCCCGCCATCGCCGAGCGCTACAAGGACCGCGCCGACTACTTAGCCAAATACGAAGCCGCCACCCGCGCCCTCGCCGCCCAGGGCTTCCTCCTCGAAGCCGAC
>JAFLBB010000165.1 GCA_017304135.1 Acidobacteriota bacterium
CCCCACAATCCGCTGGTTGCCGCAACACGCAAGCGATATACTCCAGGCATGGGTTTATTAAAGTTCATGATGCGTCTCACCGTTCTGAGTCTCATCGCACTCATCTCTTCCGCACAGTCCCCCACCGCCAACATCGGCGGCACCGTCACTGACTCCCAAGGCGCCGTCGTCCTGGGAGCAAAAGTCACCTCCATTAACCTCCGCACCCAGATCCGCAATGAATCCCAGACCGACATGTCCGGCCTCTTTGCCCTCCGCCAGCTCCCCATCGGTGAATACGTTATCGAAGTCGAAATGGACGGCTTCCGCAAATATGTCCGCCAGGGCATCGTCCTCACCACCGGCGACAACATCGAGCTCAACGTCAAGCTCGAACTCGGTGCCGTCGCCGAAAGCGTCACCATCTCCGCCTCCGCTTCGCGTCTGGAAACCCGCACCTCCGACTACACCCAGCTCGTCGAAGCCAAAAGCGTCGAAAACCTTCCCCTCGGCGACCGCCGCGCCCTCAACCTCATTCAGATGACCGGCGCCGCCGTCTTCGTCGGCTACGACTCCGGCGGCAAGCCCAACTTCTCCCTCGCCGGGGGCCGCACCCAAAGCCAGAATTTCTGGATCGACGGCGGCACCGGCCAGAACATGCGCCTCGGCGTCGGCCAGGTCGACACCGACCCGCCCGTGGAAACCCTGCAAGAGGTGAAGGTCCTCGCCAACAGCGTCTCGGCTGAATTCGGCGGCTCGGCCGGCGGAAACATCATCGCCACCACCAAGAGCGGCACCAACGAGTTCCACGGCAGCTTATTTGAATACCTGCGCAACGAGAAGCTCGACGCCCCCGGCTTCTTCGCCCCCATCCAGGACGGCAAGAAGACCCGCGCCCCGCTGCGCTACAACGTCTTCGGCGGCACCATCGGCGGCCCCGTCATCAAGAACAAGACCTTCTTCTTCTTCGCCTATGAAGGCTCGCGCCGCAAGGACGGCGCCACCCGCACCCTCAACGTCCCCACCGAACTCATGAAGGCCGGCAACTTCTCGCAGAGCTTCAACGCCGCCGGCGCCGTCATCCAGATCTTCGATCCCGCCTCCACCGTCGGCACGGGCACAACGGCCACCCGCACGCAGTTTCCCGGCAACATCATCCCCGCCTCCCGCCTCGATCCGGTCTCCACCAAGCTCAACGCCTACTACCCGGTGGCCAACCGCGCGCCGGACTCCATCACCGGCGCCAACAACTTCCGCGCCAACTACACCGTGGGCCTCACCCGCAATAACTACACCGCCAAGGTCGACCACAACATCGGCGACAAAAACCGCCTCACCGGCCGCTACATCTATAACTCCGACGACCTCATCAACTCCACCGTCTTCCCCATCGAGGCCGCCGACACCCTCAACGACACCATCCGCCACCAGCAGTTCTGGTATGGCGCCTACACGCGCATCTTCTCGCCCAACTGGCTGAACGATTTCCGTTTTACCTACGGCAACCGCGTCAACTGGGCCAAATCGAAGGGCGTCGGCGGAACCTGGCCCTCCACCCTGGGCATCAAGGGCGTCCCCGACGTCGCCTTCCCGCAGTTCAACGTGAACGGCGTCACCGCCATCGGCTCCGGCTCTCAGGAACGTCAACAGTTTCCCATTGAGCAAACCCAGTTCGTCAATAACATGACCATCATCCGCGGCCGCCACACCCTCAAGTTCGGCGGCGAATGGCGCACCAGCAAAAACTTCGAGATCAACCGCCCCACCGCCTCCGGCGCCTTCACCTTCAGCCCGCTCGGCACCGGACGCCCCGGCGCCACCACCACCGGACTCGGCTACTCCACCATGCTCCTCGGCTTTGCCACCAACTTCGCCTCCCGCGAAACCGACATCCTCGACCGCTACAGCCACTACCTCGCCGCCTTCGTCCAGGATGACTGGACCGTTTCGCGCGACCTCACCCTCAACCTCGGCCTGCGCTGGGAAACCGACACCCCCATCACCGACCGCAACACCCGCTTCAACAGCTTCGACCTCACCCAGATCAACCCCGTCAGCGGCACCCCCGGCGTCATCAAGTTCGGCGGCGTCAACGGCTGGCGCGACTCGGTCTACAACACCGACTGGAACAACTACGGCCCCCGCTTCGGCTTCGCCTGGAAGCCCTTCGGCTCGCAAACCACCGTCATTCGCGGCGCCTATGGCATCTTCTTCGCCCACCCCTTCGACGCCGGCGTGCCCACCTCGGCCTCACTCGGCTTTGAACGGTCGGCCACACTCAACTCCCCTGACAACGGCATCACCCCCGCCCTGCTGCTACGCAATGGCGTCAACGTCTCCCTCGCCGCCGCCACCCTAGGCGATAGCTTCGGCTCCGTGCGCGTCGGCGCCGCCACCAACACCAACGTCACCTTCTATGAGCTCAACCGCCGCACCGGCTACTCGCAACAGTGGAACTTCACCGTGCAGCGCGAACTGGCCAACCGCTGGCTCATCGAAGGCGCCTACATCGGCAACGTCTCCCACAAGCTTGCCAGCTCCAACATCTCGATGAACCAGATTCGCCCCGAGCTCGCCGGCCGCTTCACCACTCAGGCCTACAGGCCCTTCCCGCAGTTCACCGGCGTCAACATCGTCCTGCCCAGCCTCGGCGACTCGGCCTATCACGCCGGCTCAGTCAAATTGGAGCGCCGCTTCGCCGCCGGCGTCAGCGTCCTCAGCACCTACACCTTCGCCAAGAACCTCAACAACACCAACGAAGGCGGCGGCGGAGCGGTCGGCGAAACCGAAAACGTCTACTCCGACTACTACAACCGCCGCAATGACTGGGGCCCCTCCGGCAACGACATCCGCCACCGCCTCACCTACTCCGGCCTCTACGAAGTCCCCTTCGGCAAAGGCCGCAAATACGTCACCGGCGGACCGCTCAGCTACATCATCGGCCAGTGGTCCGTCGGCGGCCTGCTCACCTGGCAATCGGCCCCGCCCTTCACCATCGCCACACAGGTCAACAACACCTTCGTCTTCTCGGCCGGTTCGCAACGCGCCGACGTGTCGCGCAACCCCAACCTGCCCAGCGATCAGCGCACCCTCAGCCGCTGGTTCGACACCGACGCCTTCTCCCAGCCTGCCCAATACAACTTCGGCAATCAGGGCCCCGGCATCGTCCGTGGCGATGGCATCTTCTCGCTCGACATGAGCATCCTGCGCAACTTCAGCCTCACCGAACGCTTCGGCCTGCAGTTCCGCGCCGAGATGTTCAACTCCACCAACCACACCAACTTCCAGGAGGCCGGCGGCACCTTCGGCGGCCCCGGTTTCGGCATCGTCTCGGCCGCCAATCCGGCCCGCCGCGTACAGCTTGGCCTGCGCATGGTCTTCTAACCATCACGCGAATCCACAGGCCCCCGTGGCGCACGCGCCGTTGGGGCCTTTTCCTTTGCCAGCCGCTGCCAACCATCCACCCTCTTCATCCGTATAGCCATCTGTGGGAACTTCCTCGTCACAGGTTCCGTAACGGAAGGTGGAACGGATTCATTCATGGCAAACGGCAACGGAAGAAGCAAACGGCGCTGGATCAAGTGGGGGATCAGCCTCGCCGTCATCATCGGGCTGCTCACGGCCGGCGGGCTCTACCTGCAGGCCAAGCTCAAGCCCGACTACTCCATCGACCCCTCGAAGCTCTCCAAAGTGGAGACCGGCGACATTGCGCGCAGCGTCGTGGCGACCGGAAAGATCGAACCTCGCGTGAAGGTCGAGGTCAAATCCAAGGCCAGCGGCATCGTCGAAAAGTTGCTCGTCGACTACGGCCAGTATGTGAAGCAGGGCGACATCCTCGCCGAGCTCGATAAGGAAGAGCTGCGCGCCCGCATGCGCGAAGCCAGGGCCTCACTCGCCGCCGCGCAGGCCGCTGAACAGATGGCCGAAGCGGCCTATGAGCGCACCCGCGCCGAGGCCGAAGCGCCCGAGCTTCCCTTCCTCAAGTCCAGCGTCGACCGCGCCTCCCAGATGCACAAGCAGGGCCTCATCTCGCGCGCCGTGCTCGAAGAAGCCGAACGAATGTATGAGGTGGCCCGCAACAAACAGATGGTGGCCCTGCGCAACGTCACCGTCACAAAGGCCGATATCGCCCGCGCCAAGGCCCAGGCGGCGCAAGCCCAGGCCTCTCTCGAACGCGCCGAAGAGGACCTCCGCAACTCCACCATCGTCAGCCCCATGGACGGCCTCGTGCTCTCGCGCGACGTCGAAGTGGGCGACGCCGTCAGCTCCATCCTCGTCCTCGGCTCGCAGGCCACGCTGGTGATGACTCTCGGCGATGTGAGCGACGTCTATGTGCTCGGCAAGGTTGACCAGGCCGACATCGGCAAGGTCAGCCTCGGCCAGGCGGCGCGCATCACCGTCGAATCCTACAAGGACAAGAAGTTCTCCGGCAACGTGATCAAGATCTCACCGCTCGGCGAGGAGAAGGAAAACGTCACCACCTTTGAGGTGCGCGTCTCCATCAAGAACCCCGGCGGCCTGCTCAAGGCCAATATGAGCGCCAACGCCGAGGTGGTCCTGCACGAAAAGAAGAACGTCCTGCTGGCCCCCGAAAGCGCCGTGCTCTTCGGCCGCGACGGCAAAGCCACAGTCGAGGTGCCCGACCCCACCGCGCCCAAGGGCCGCCGCGCCGTCCCGGTGCAGGTGGGCATCACCAACGGCGTCAAAGCCGAACTCCTGTCAGGCCTCAAGTCAGGCGACCAGGTGATCCTGCAATAAGGAGCGCCCGGCCATGACCCTGCGCGACCTGTTCGACGCCACCTTCCGCACGCTCTGGGCGCACAAGACGCGCACCTTCCTCACCATGTTCGGCATCGCCTGGGGCATCCTCTCCATCACCCTCATGGTGGCCGCCGGAGAAGGCCTGCGCAAAGGCCACCAGATCCAGATGGAGACGATGGGCAAGGACCTCATCATCATCTTCTCCGGCCGCACCAGCATGCAGGCCGGAGGCGCGCGCGCCGGCCGCCGCCTGCGCTGGCGCGACACAGACCACCTCGCCCTGGCCGCCGAAGCCGCCGACTGCGCCCACGTCCTGCCCGAGTTCGCCCGCGGCGGACTGCAAGTGCGCAGCCGCTTCAACGCCGGCGCACTCATGGTCACCGGCTCGCTGCCGCCCTTCCAACACGTCCGCTCGCTCGGCATCGAGGAAGGCCGCTTCTACAACTGGCTCGACGTGGAACAGGCCCGCCGCGTCGCCTTCATCGGCTCCGACGTCCGCAAGCAACTCTTCGGCGACAAGCCCGCCCTCGGCGAAACCATCACCATGAACGGCTTCCCCTATGAGGTGATCGGCGTGCTCAAGCGCAAGGAGCAGAACTCGGATTACAACGGCCGCGATGTGTCGAAGATCTTCGTGCCTATCAGCACCGTCGTGCGCGACTTCCCGCAGCCGCCGCCTTCCCCGCCCCACGTCATCGATCAGTTGCTCGTCGTCCCGGCCTCGGTCGAACAGCACGACGCCTGCGAATTCCAGGTGCGCCGCGGCCTGGCCCGCCTGCACGGCTTCGACCCCAACGATAAGGAAGCCGTCCCCGTGTGGGACACCTTCAAGGAGGCCCGCGCATTCCGCGGCATGACCGACGGCATGAAGATCTTCCTGGGCGCTGTCGGCGTGGTCACGCTCTTCCTCGGCGGCATCGGCGTGATGAACGTGATGCTCGTCGCCGTGCGCGAACGCACGCGCGAGATCGGCATCCGCAAAGCCATCGGCGCCACCCGCGGCTCCATCGTCAGCCAGTTCTTCGCCGAGACACTGATCATCGTCTTCTTCAGCGGCGCGCTGGGCCTGGGCATGGCCTTCGGCCTCTGCTCCGTCATCAACTCGATGGAGATGCCGCCCTTCTTTGCCGGGCTCATCGCCGACTGGCGCGTCACGCTCGGCTCGCTCGGCCTGCTCGGCCTGGTCGCCCTGCTCGCCGCCGTCTACCCGGCCACCATCGCCGCTTCCATCGATCCGATTGAAGCGCTGCGTTACGAAGCATAACCATATGGGCATCTTCCTCGAAGTCCTCATCCAGGCCTGGATCGCCCTCCGCCGCAACCCGCTGCGCAGCTTCCTCACCATGCTCGGCATCGTCTGGGGCATCGCCTCGGTGACGCTGCTCATGGCCTATGGCAGCGGCTTCCGGCGCGTGCTGGTGGCCGGTTTCGACGCCTTCGGCAAAAGCGTCATCATTGCCCGCCCCGGCCAAACCAGCATGCAGGCCGGCGGCGAACGCTCGGGCCGCCGCATCCGCTTTGAAAAGGCCGACGCCGACGCCCTCCGCGCCGAGTCCAGCGTGATCAAACAAATCTCGCTCGAAACGTTCAACCGCCTTCCCGTCACGTACGGCGACAAACAGAACGTGCTGGCCATCCGCGGCGTCTTTCCCGAATACGGCGACATCCGCAACGAGGTGCCCTCGGAAGGCCGCTGGCTCAACGCTGAGGATCAGGCCGGCGCGCGCCGCGTCGCCTTCATCGGCTCCAAGGCTAAAGAGAAGCTCTTCGGCAACCGCCAGGCCGTGGGCGAAACGGTGCGCATCGGCGGCCTGCGCTTCCTCATCATCGGCATGATGGAAACCAAGTTCCAGCTGAGCAACTACTTCTCGCCCGACGACCAGTGCCTGTTCATCCCCTACTCGGCCGCCGAGCAGTTGTGGAACGCGCAGTATCCTCCCGTCATCGTCTTCAACCCCGTCGCCCCCAGCCTCGAACGCCAAGCCATCTACCAGTTCCGCGAGATCATGGGCCGCCGCCACCGCTTCCATCCGCTCGACCAGCGCGCCGTCTCGGCCTTCGGCCGCGAGGAGTTCCGCCCCATCATCGACGGCCTCACCATCGGCCTCCAATCGCTGCTGCTGTTCATCGGCGTGCTCACGCTCGGCATCGGCGGCATCGGCCTGATGAACATCATGCTGGTCAGCGTCGATGAGCGCGTGAAGGAGATCGGCATCCGCCGCGCCCTCGGCGCCAAGCGTGTGCACATCCGCGTCCAGTTCCTCGCCGAAGCGCTTGTGATCACCGTCGTCGGCGGACTCATCGGCCTGGCCCTCAGCTATTCCATCGCCACCGCCGTCGGCACCGTGCCCATGCTGAGCGAGCTCTTCGAAGACGACTCGGGCAAAGGCGACCTGCAGTTGCTCATCTCGCTCCAAAGCGCACTCGTCTCGGCCGGAGCGCTGCTGCTGGTGGGCCTGTTGAGCGGCACCATTCCCGCCATGCGCGCCGCCAATCTCGAACCCACTGAAGCCCTGCGCTACGAATAGCGGCCCGCGCGGCGCGTAACCTTTCCCCAGCCGCCGCGTCTGTACCTCGCATGATCCACCGGCGTCTGCTACTGTGTTCCGCGCCTGCCCTTATGGGCAGCATCGCGGCGGCTCAAACCGTCCCGGCCAAGAAGAAGGTGGACAAAGGCCCGCCGCTGGCGCTGGATCTCGTCAAGGAGTTCGTCGGCGCGGCGCATGGCAAGTTCGACCGCACGAAAGAGATGCTCGCCGAACAGCCCGGCCTGCTCAACGCCACCTGGGATTGGGGCGGCGGCGACTTTGAAACCGGACTCGGCGGCGCCTCGCACATGGGCAACCGAGAGATCGCGCTCTACCTCATTGAACAAGGCGCGCGCGTGGACATCTTCGCCGCCGCCATGCTAGGCAAACTCGACGTCGTGAAGGCCATGTGCACGGCCATGCCCGGCATCCACCGCTCGCTGGGGCCGCACAAGATCACGCTGCTCGCCCACGCTAAACGCGGCGGCGCCGATGCCGTCGTCGACTACCTGGAGCGCCTCGACAAGGCCAGCGAGTAATCAGCGTTTGCCGAAGAACGAATAGGCGGCCACGCCGAAGCCAATCGCCACCACGAGCCCGCGAATAAAGGGCGCGGGCATCTTCCGCGCCACGCGCGCACCCGTGTAGCCGCCCACCGAGGCGGCCACGGCCATCACGAAGGCCACCTTCCACACAATCGCCCCCGAGAGCGCGAAGACCACGATCGTCACGCCGTTCATCGCCGCCGCCAGCACGGTCTTCACGGCGTTCATCTCATGGATGTCGTGGATGCCGACGAAGGCCAGCGAACTCAACATGAGGATGCCGATGCCCGCGCCGAAGTAGCCGCCATAGACGCCGACGAGGAACTGGAAGAAGACGATCGCCGCCAGCGTACGCGCCGTCGGCTCCTCATGCGGATGCGCCCCCACCCAGCGCGAAAGCGGCTTCTGCAACAACAGCAGCGTCGAGGCCGTCACCAGCAGCCACGGCACGGCGTCGGCGAAGACGCGCTCCGGCAATCGCGTCACCAGCAGCGAGCCGATCACGCCGCCAATGAAGCTGGGCGGCAGCAGGCGCACCAGGTGTTTGCGGCAGCGCGCCAGCTCCGTGCGGTAGCCCCATGCCGCGGCTAGCGAGCCGGGAAACAGGGCGAATGTACTCGTCCCGTTGGCCAGCACGGGCGACATCACGGCCAGCAGCGAAGGGAAGGTGAGCAGTGTGCCGCCTCCGGCCACCGAGTTCACCACCCCCGCGCCAAACGCCGCCGCGCACAACAGGGCCCAGCCAATAAACGACTCGGGAAACGATTCGGGCATGAGAAGGAACAGCGTACCAGAGGCGCGTGCCGCCCCGAGGACACGCGCCGGGCGCGCCCGGCCTTCGCCACGGCGCACGCTATAATCGAAGTCCTCCCTTCCCAGTCGCAGGGCGACCCTACACCTGCGAACGCCATGCCCATACGTGTTGCGCTGCACCACAAGACCACCTATCACTACGACCGCCTGGTGACGCTCTCGCCCCAGGTCATCCGCCTGCGTCCGGCGCCGCATTGCCGCACGCGCGTCACCAGCTACTCGCTTAAAATCGAGCCGCGCAACCACTTCCTCAACTGGCAGCAGGACCCGCAGAGCAACTACCTCGCCCGCGCCGTCTTTCCGGAAAAGCTGCGCAGCTTTGTCGTCGAGGTCGATCTGGTCGCCGAGATGACGGTGGTCAACCCTTTCGACTTCTTCCTCGAACCGAGCGCCACCGACTTCCCCTTCGCCTACGAACCCGCGCTGAAGAAGGAGCTCGCGCCGTTCCTTGAACTCCGCGAACACGGCCCGCGCCTGCTGGAGTTGCTGGCCAGCATCGACCGCACCCAGCGCCGCAGCATCGACTTCCTGGTCGAGATCAACCAGCGCCTGCAGCGCGACATCCGCTACCTGATCCGCATGGAGCCGGGTGTGCAAACCTGCGAGCAGACGCTCGGCAACGCCAGCGGCTCCTGCCGCGACTCGGCCTGGCTGCTCGTGCAACTGCTGCGCCACCTGGGCCTGGCCGCGCGCTTCGTCTCCGGCTACCTGATCCAACTGCGCGCCGACGAGAAGCCGCTGGAAGGCCCGGCGGGCACTGAGCAGGACTTCACTGACCTGCATGCGTGGACCGAGGTCTATCTGCCCGGCGCCGGTTGGATCGGCCTTGATCCGACCTCGGGCATGCTCGCCGGCGAAGGCCACCTGCCCATTGCCGCCACGCCCGACCCCTCCTCGGCCGCGCCCATTGCCGGGGCCGTGGAGCCATGCGAGGTCGAGTTCGCGCATGAGATGAAGGTGACGCGCATCCACGAAGATCCGCGCGTCACGCTGCCCTACTCCGACGACCAGTGGAGCCGCATCGAAGCGCTCGGCCATCAGGTGGACGCCGCGCTCACGGCGCAGGACGTGCGCCTCACCATGGGCGGCGAGCCGACCTTCGTCTCCATCGACGACATGGACGGCGAGCAGTGGAACACCGCCGCGCTGGGCCACGACAAGCGCGTGCGCGCCGAGGACCTGCTCGATCGCCTGCGGGTGCGCTACGCCGAGGGCGGCCTGCTGCATTACGGCCAGGGCAAGTGGTATCCCGGCGAGCCGCTGCCGCGCTGGGCGCTGGCCATCTACTGGCG
>JAFLBB010000166.1 GCA_017304135.1 Acidobacteriota bacterium
CGAAGATGTGGGCCTGTTCGGCGTGGTAGGCGGCGGCTTCGCGGATGGTCATGGCAGTGTTGGGGATGTAGCCGTCGCCGCGGGGACCGATGGAGGCGCTGATTACGACCGGCTCAAGGGGCATGATCTCTTCGCGCAGCTCGGCGAGAAGCATGATGGCGTCGCGGTTGGCCTGGGCGAGTTCGGGGCGCGAGTAGCCGAGGCGGCGGGCATAATCAAGACTGGCGCGCCAGGTGGGGGCTTCGAGGATGAGTCCGGCGGAGTGGCGGGCGGCGAGGCGGATGTAAGTGCGGTAGTACGTGAGGAGGTCGGCGCGGCCGGCTTCGGTGGTGAGTAAGGGGAAGGCGGCGAATTCGGGTAAGTCGTATCCTTGGAGGAAGACGAGGGTGGTTTCCAGGCCGCCGTCGGTGAGGAAGGGCTGGCCGGTGAGTTGGGGGAGGAAGCCGCGGTAGCGTGCCGTCATGTGGATCTCCTTGGGCCTTCCCTCGATTGAGTGGGGAAGGCTTCCGAGGAGATACGCGAGATTGGGCGGAGGATGGGTCAGCGAAGGGGTTAGAAGCCGCCGGCGGGGGCGGCGCGGGCGGGCGCTACCTTGCGGGCGGGGGGCGGAGGCGCGATGGCGATGGGGTCGACGTTGACGGGGACGACGAAATCGACGAAGCCGGCTAGCATCTCTTCCCAGCTTTGATCGCCCCAGTAGACGTCCTTTGTGGCGTCGGGGTTGAACTTATTATTGGGCGAGTTATCGTACCAGGCGGTGGCGGTGAGTTCGGTGCCCTGGGGGAGAAGGATGGGCTTTTCGAGTTCGTACGTGAGTTGCCAGTTGAAGTCGTAGCGGGGGACGCGGAGGATGGTTTGGGTTTCGCCGGTGGGGTACTTGGCGACATACTCGAAAGCCTTGCCGCGGAGGTGCATGTGGGGGAAGAGGGACTGGAGGGTGACGTCGTGGTGGACCTTGACGCGAGCGTCGACGCGGTGGTTGGGCGAAGCGGGCGGAATGTGGAGGTTGGTGTTGGCGATGAAGGTGTTGACGACGCGTTCCTTGGGGGGCTGTTTGGCGAAGATGATGCCGACCTGACTGCGGTCAATGGCTTCCTTGCCGTTGGCGGTATAGTGCATCTGGAAGACAAGGTCGCTGCCGGCCTTGATGAGGCGGGCCTGGCCGGGCTTGGTCTGGTATGCGACGCCGCCGGGGACATAGACGCTGACCATTTCTTCGTTGCCGCCGAGGCGGTAGAAGGAGCCCTCGCCGGTGTCGGGGAGACGCTTACCTTCAGCGAGTCCGGTGACGGTGGGGACGAAGGGGACGCCGGGTTTGGCCTTGGCCATGTACTTACCGCCGGGGCCTCGGGCCATGAGGACGATGTGGTGGACGACGCTGCGGGCACCGGGGCGGACTTCGATTTTTTCGATCCACTTATCTTCGGTGAAGCCGGTGGGGACGGTGAAGTACGTGTATTCAATGGAGCCTTGCGCGGGGACTTTGTAATCGGCGCCCATGTCGAGGACTAAGTCAGGCTTGCCGATGGTCCAGCCCTCGGCGTACGTGCGCGGAGCGGGGGCGTCGGCGGGGTTGCCTTCCTTGGCGCCGTTGTCGGCCCAAGCGGTGAGGGTGTCGATTTCGGCCTGGGAGAGAGAACGGTCGTTGGAGAACTTACCGTGAGCGGCGTCGGCGAACCAGGGGGGCATGGTTTTGCGGAGGACGGCGGACTTCATGGCCTTGGCCCAGGGGCGGGCTTCGTTGTAAGTGAGGAGCGGCATGGGCGCGGCTTCGCCCTTGCGGTGGCATTCCTGGCAGCGGGCCTGGAGGATGGGGGCGACGTCTTTGTGGAACGTGATTTCAGCGGCGATGACGGGCAAGGCGGCGGAAGCAGACAGAATGATGGTAACGAATGGGGCCCAGTGGCGCATGCACCTCTCCTTGTATCAGTATACGCGGGGACGGAGGGGATTGCGGCTCACGGGGGGACGGTGGGCGCGCGTAGGAGGAGGTGGCGGTGGTGCGCGCGGGAGGGTTGGGGGCGATGCGCGCGGGGGCGGGTGCGGGCGGTGGTGTGCGGGGCGAGTGGGCGCGGTTGGGTTGCGGGGCGCGCGGTCAGGCGTCGAGGCGGAGGTTGGCGAGGTAGATGGCGGTGATGGGTTGGCCGCTGGGGTTGGTTTCGTGGGTGGAGTAGTAAGAGAGCCAGGCCTGGGTGGGGGAGAGGGCGACGAAGCCGGGGTAGGAGTTGTCGCCGGCGCTGGGTAGTTCGAGTAAGTCGGTGAGTTGGTTGTTTTCGAGCCAGGAGAGGACGGTGCGGGGGCCATTGGGGGTTTGTTTGCGGGCGCCGATTAAGTAGCGGGCGCCCCAACGGGCGAGGAGGGGTCCGCCGATGTAGCGGCCGAGATCGGAGCGTTGCCAGGATTGGAAAGGGGCACGGGAGCGGAGGAGTTGGGCGTTGCGGTTGGAGCCGGAGCGGGCGACGGCGAGGATGGCGCCATTGCGTTCGAAGAGGAAGGCGGTTTCGTCGCCGTAGGTTTCCTGGAAGAGTCCGGCGGTGTGGAAGGTGAAGCCGTCGGGGCTTTCGAGGAGGGCAGATTCGACGGCGGCGTCGCGGTCAAGGCGGGTGGCGGTTTCGATGAACTCGCGTTTGCGGCGGCCGCACAAGTAGGCTTTGCCGTCGTGCGTGGCGGCGCGCCAGACGTAGTGGCCGTAGGTGCCTTCGAGCATGCGGGGAGCGTCCCAGCGGGCGCCGTCGGGAGAGGAGACGGCGTAGCCGAGGTGCTGGTTCATGTCGTAGGTGTTGGGTGAGGTGTCGCCGCAATACCAGGCGCCGGTGTAGACGAAGAGGCGGTGGTTGAAGATGAGGAAGTGGGGGTCGCGGACGTCGCGCTTGGGGACGTGGAAGCGGTGGACCTCGCGCCAGTCGCTGCCGTCGCGGCTGGCGAGGATGAGGATGTGGGAGGTGGGGTGGACCATGTGGCCGTCGGGGCAGGTGCGGAAGGTGAGGTAGTAAGTGCCGCGGAATTGGACTAAGTCAGTGAAGGCGTTATGTTCGCCGTTGTGGAAGAGGCGGCGGACGGATTCGAGGCGGAGGGTGGGGGTGGCGGCGCGGAGTCCGGCAGCAGCGGCGGCGGCGGCGGTGAGGGCGAAGTGGCGGCGAGTGGGCATGGCGTCAGGCCTCAATTTCAATGGTGCGGGAGAAGGGGGCGAAGCCGGTGAGGAAGACGGCGGGGCCGGGGAGTTTGGCGTCAATTCCCCGCCCTGAGATGGCTTCGTGTTCGGCGAGGCCGGGGCCGAAGCGGAGGGTGTCGGGGCCGACGGAATAAGAGGCAGTGCCGGATTTGAGTAAGTGGCAGTCCTTGGCGCGGGGGTGGGGCGTGGGACCGGTAAGTTGGCCGCCGGGGCGGAGGGCGAATTCGATCATGACGGGGAGGTCGCGGGGACCTTCGGCGTCGAATTTCAGCGAGAAGCCGCGGGCGGTTTCGGTGATGGTGACGCGGTAGGTGAGGTAGTTCATCTCGGTGCGCTTGCGGCGGAGGCGGGCGTCACCCCAATCCTCGGTGCCGACGAACTCGGGCTTGTCGAGGGGTTGGTAATAGGGGGCGTCCAGGGATTGTTCGAGGATCCACTGGGGGCGGCCGTTGACGTCGGGCGCGCGCCAGGCGCGTTGGGGGGCGAATTGGGCCTTGCCGAAGAAGAGGCTGCCGAAGCGGACGGATTCGATGACGGCTTTGCCGTTGCGGATGCCGAAGAAGCGGGTGCGGCCGTCGAGCATGAGGGTGGCGCTGCGGTTGCCTCGGCGGACGCGGGCGACGTTGAGGAAGGGGAGTTCCTTGACGTAATCAGTGGGAACGGGTTTGGGGGCGGGGCCGGATTGCTGGAGTTCAGGGTATTCGAGGGTGTCGGAGAGCGACGGGGGGAAGCGGCGGGCGAGGGTTTCGTAGACGCCGTTGGAGTCGTGCACGGCGAGGTATTTGAGGGCGAGGGCGTAGCCAACCATGGTGCCGGCGGTGTAGAGGTCCTGGCGGCGGGAGATGTCGGTGACGACCTCTTCGCCGGGGTGGAGTAAGTAGAGCATGGCGTCTAAGTTGCGGCGCACGGGTTCGAGTAAGTGGGGTTTGTTGAGTTTGACGGCGAGGATGGTGAGGGCGCGGTTGGTGATGCCGTTGTAGCCGCCGGTGGAGCGTTCGGTGTACTGGCCGTCTGAGTCGATGTCGATGCCTTCGGCGAGCCAGGCGTCGATGCGGCGGGTGTAGGAGGGGTCGGGGTAGAGTTCGTGGATTTGGGCGAGGGCGGAGGAGAGGACCCAGCGGTGGTTGGGGGTGTGAATGCCGCCGGTGGCCATGCCTCGGCCGGCGCGGCGAAGGACGGGTTCGACGAGTTTCTCGACTTCGGAGATGCCGTAGCGGCGGGCGAGGAGAGCGATCTGGCCGACGCCCCAGACCATGAAGGCGGAGTCGGGCGGGGAGTTGAAGTTGGTGATGAGGAGGTCGATGTTGCCTGCGGGGGAGGTGTGGGCGTCGAGGTACTGGCAGACCATTTTCATGCGTTCGAGCATGAGGGGGTTCTTGTGGTAGCGCGACTGGGGCAGGAGGTAGCCGAGGCCGAAGGTGTGGAGCATGCCGCCGGTGGAGCCGCCGTGGACAAGGCCGTCGGCGTCGGCGATGCCGCCGAAGAAGCGGTGGCCGGGGGTGGTGATCTGGGCCTTGAGGCGGGCGTCGATGGCGTCGTCGTGAGCTTTGACGAGAGCGGCAGGGGGCTGCCACTGCGGGGTGGCGGATTGCGGTGTGAGGACGACGGCGGTGGAAGCGAGCGCGGCGCGGCGCGAGATGGGAGAAGACATCCTTTTTAGACTAGCGGATTGAGGGTGGGCGGCTTGGCGAGGGGGACCGCGCGGCGGCGATGTGCGATATGATCCTCGCACCATGAGGTTATTGACGCTTCGTCTCGTATTGGCCGCCGCTATGTGCGCTCCGGCCATTCTGGCACAGACATCGACAGGGCAAATCGCGGTGACCGTCTTCGACGGGACGGGCGCGGTGGTGCCCGGAGCGACGGTAGCGATCACCGGCGCGGAGACGGGCGAGTTGGCCCGCACGATGACGACGGATGAGACGGGCGCTGTGACGGCCCCCCTGCTGAGGCCGGGCTCGTACAAGGTGACGGTGACGGCGCAGGGGTTCAAGCGGCTGGAGCGGACGGGCATCACGCTGCGTGTGGACGATGCGCTGGCGCTGCGGTTGACGCTGGAGCCGGGCGGGGTGACGGAATCGATCAGCGTAACGGCGGAGGCGGAGTTGCTGGAAGAGCGGACGCATTCGGTGGGGCAGGTGGTGGATGACCGGACGATGCAGCAGTTGCCGCTGAACGGGCGGAACTATTTGCAGTTGGGCAACCTGACGGCGGGGGCGGTGCCGAACACGCGGTCGCGCGACAGGACGTTCTCGGCGTATGGAAACCGGGGATTGCAGAATGCCTTTTTGCTGGACGGCGCGCGGAACCAGAACTATTTGCGCGGGCTGGACAACCGGGCGCGGGATGCGATGCGGCCGTCGCTGGAGGCGATTGCGGAGTTTAAGGTCCAAACATCTAATTTTTCGGCGGAGTATGGGGCGTCGGCGGGGGCGGTGGTGAACGTGGTGACCAAGTCGGGGACGAACGAGTATCACGGTTCGGTGTTTGAGTTTGCAAGGAACTCGGCGTTTGATGCGCGGGACTTCTTCACGCCGGCCAACCGGGGGAAGCCGCTCTATGTGCAGCATCAGTATGGCGGGGCGCTGGGCGGTCCGGTGAAGCAGAACCGGGCGTGGTTTATGGGTTCGTATCAGCGGACGCACATCTCCGAAGGTGACAACATTGTGACGACGGTGCCATTGGTGGAGCAGAAGAACGGCATTTTTGGGGGGACGCGCATTTTCGATCCGGCGACGACGCGGGCGAATCCGGCGGGGGCGGGGTCGGTGCGCGACCAGTTTCCGAACAACGTGGTGCCGGTGTCGCGGTTTGACCGTGTGGGCAAGGGGTTGGTGGACCGCTATCCGAATCCGCAGTTTGCGGCGGCGGCGCGGAACTATGTGAACATTCCGATTCACGGGACGCGGTATCACAATGCGACGTTCCGGGGCGATTTACGAATTTCGGACAAGGATTCCTTATTTGGGCGGTTTTCGTTTGACGATGGGACGTTCAACCGCAAGAGCAGTCTGCCAGAGCCGGCGACAACGGGGACAGTTCGCGATCAGCCGGCGCGCAGCTTGGGCTTTGGCTATACGCGCGTGGTGACACCGACGACGGTGAACGAACTGCGGTTCGCCTGGAACCGGGTGAGCGTGGTACAGGACGGAACGCTGGCGCGCGATGAAGTGATTCCGGGGGCGCTGGCGCCGGATGTGACGAGTTCGATGCCGCAGTTCAACCCGACGGGGTTCACGGGGCTGGGGTCGGAGCCGGCGAGCTTTGGGAACCTGCCGCTGGACAAGTCGTCCGGTGTGTGGAATGTCTCCGACAACATCAGTTCGGTGCGCGGGAAGCATACGTTGAAGGCGGGTTTCGACTTTCAATTGATTCGTGTGATCACGTCGGCGACGCTGCAAGGACGCGGTTCATGGGGCTTCACGGGAGTGTTCACGCAGAACCCGTTGAGCAGGCCGGGGACGGGGGCGCCGATTGCGGACCTGCTGCTGGGGCTGCCGAATGCGATCACGATCGGCACGCGCGGCGTGAGCCAGGAGCGGGAGAAGAACTACTACTGGTATTTCCAGGACGACTGGCAGGTGACGCCGACGCTGACGCTGAACCTCGGCATGCGGTACGAGTTGACGACGCCGTTTTATGAGATCGACAACCGGCTGGCGAACCTGATTACGGATTACGGCGACCCGCTGTTCGGGCAGTACATTCTGGCGGGCGATGGGCGGCGGCCGAGGTCGCTGCAGTATACCGACTACAACAACATTGCGCCGCGGTTTGGGTTTGCGTGGCGGACGCCGGCGCCAGGGCTGGTGGTGCGGGGCGGGTTCGGGATCTTCTACGGGCAGGATGAGGGCTTCGGCGTTTCGCAGCGGACGACGAACAATCCGCCGTTTGTGGGCTTTGGCGGGTTCAATGTGACGAGCGACCAGTTGAATATCAGCTCGACGATTCCGCTTTCCACGCCGCTGCCGGCGCGACCGGCTCCGGCGGACCCGTCGGCATTCACGCTGAGTCCGACGTCGACGGTGCAACTGCGGTCGTGGACGAACCGGTACACGCTGCCGTATGTGCAGCAGTGGACGCTTTCGTTGCAGAAGGAGTTGGTGCCGGGACTGTTGTGGGAGGTGAATTATGTCGGCAACCACGGCGTGAAGTTGTGGGGCGTGTATGAGGGGAACCAGCCTGTGCCGGGGCCGGGCGCGGTGAACAACCGGCGGCCGCTTTCGGCATACACGCGCGGTTCGATCATTCGCGCCGAGCCGTGGGTGCAGTCGACCTATCACGGGATGTCGACGCGGCTGGAGCGGCGGTTCTCAAAGGGGCTTTCGTTCCTGGCGTCGTATACGTATGGGCGGTCGCTTGACTTGCAGTCGAACGTGGACTTGTGCGATGGCTGCGTGAATTCCTCGGGGGCGGGTTCGATTCAGAATGTGAACAACCGGAGGGCGAACCGCGGGCCGTCGGACCACAACGTGCCGCAGCGGTTTGTGTTTTCGGGCGGGTGGGATGTGCCGTTCAAACGGGAGCATCCGGTGTTCGGCGGGTGGACGCTGTCGGGAATTCTGTCGTTGTCGAGCGGGCTGCCGTTCACACTGAACCTGCCGTTTGACAACTCCAACACGGGCAATGTGAATTGGCCGGACCGGATTGCGGACGGTCGGTTGGAGAACGGGACGATCGACCGCTGGTTCGATACGAGCGCCTTTGCGTTTCCGGCGCAGTACACGTTTGGGAACGCGGGGCGCGGGTATTTGACCGGGCCGGGCGTGAAGACGGTCGACTTTTCGCTGCAGCGGAATTTCAAGCTGCCGATCAACGATGCGTCGCGGCTTGAGTTTCGCGCCGAGGCGTTCAACGCCTTCAACACGCCGCAGTTTGGCATTCCGGGAGCGACGCTGCAGACGCCGCAGTTTGGCGTGATTGGCGGGACGGCGAGTCCGGCGCGGCAGTTGCAGTTTGGGTTGAAGCTGCTGTTTTGACGGTGTGAATGGGGCGCGGCTGGTTGGGCTGCGCCCCGGGCTGGGAGTGGCGGCTCAGAACGGAAGGCGCTATCAGCCGCGTTTCCGCAGACCGCTTTGAGGGGCGGCGGCCGCGGTTTGCGCAGGCCATTCGATGATGGGCCGGCGCTTGTTGGCGGCGCAGTCACGCAGGTAGAGGTTGATGAGGTTTTGGTAGGGGATGCCGGTTTCGGTGCTGAGTTGTTTGAAGTAGTCGATGGAGGACGTGTCCAGGCGCAGGGTGATGGCGCGTTTGAGGCGGGCGGCGTAGGGGTTCTTACGGGACTTGGTGAAATCGTACTCTTTTCTCATTGCTGGCTCCAGTAGATGGCGTCTTCTTGTTTGGTGGCCCGGCGGGCGGAGATGATTCCGGCGTGGTCATCGTAAGAGGCAGTTCGGGCTTCCTCGAAGGAGATGCCGTGTTTGGCGAGGTTGGCGCGCGCTTTGCGTGGATCCCAGTCGAAGCTGATGTTGTCCACAGCCATATTTTAGCAATATGTGGTTGGCGGGGATTGGACGCTTGGGCGGGATGCGCGGGCAGCGAGGCGTGCAGGCCCACGGTGGCATAATGAAACCTTCGCTGAACCATGCATCAACACAGGCTTGAGTTGCACGCCGCGCACGATCCGCAGGAAGAGCGGATGGAGCGCGTGCGGTATTTCGGGTTTGCGGGGATTGTCGGGCTGCTGCTGTTGTTGAACCTGACGGGGACGTTCCGTGAGGTGGCGGGGATCGACACGGCGGCGATTCTGACGGTGGTGGCGGGGTATCGCACGTTCTACAACGCCATTGCGGGGCTGCTGGAGCGGCGCATTTCGGCGGACCTGGCGATTTGCATTGCGGTGATTGCGGCGCTGAGCGTGGGCGAATACCTGGCGGCGGCCGAGGCGATGTTCATCATGCTGGTGGGCGAGGGGCTGGAGGGGTATGCGGCGAAGCGGACGTCGCGGGCGATTCAGCAGTTTGTGGAGCAGATGCCGAGGCGGGCGCGGTTGTTGCGGGATGGGGAAGAGGTGGAGGTGGACGCGGCGGCGCTGCTCCAGGGCGATGTGATTGTGGTGCGCGCGGGTGAGCGGCTGGCGGCCGATGGGGTGATTGCCGAGGGCGCGAGTTCGTTGAACGAAGCGAGCATCACGGGCGAGCCGGTGCCGCGCGATAAGCAAGCGGGCGATGACGTGTTCATGGGCACGCTCAACGGCGAAGGGCTGTTGAAGGTGAGGGTGACGCGGGCCGGTGAAGAGACGACGCTGGCGCGGGTGATCCAGCTTGTCGAACATGCGCGGGAGAACAAAGCTCCGGTGGAGCGGCTGGCGGACCGGTTTGCGAAGTACTTCGTGCCAGCGTTGTTGCTGGCGGCGGCGGGGACGTTTTACTTCACGCGGGATTGGATGCGGACGGTGTCGGTGTTGATCGTGGGCTGCCCGTGCGCGTTGGTTCTGGCGACGCCGACGGCGATGGTGGCGGCGATTGGCGGGCTGGCGCGGCGGGGCATTTTGGTGCGCGGCGGCGGCGTGTTGCAGGAGGCGGCGCGGCTGGACACACTGCTGTTCGATAAGACGGGGACGGTGACCGAGGGGCGGTTTGAGGTGCTGAAGCTGTTGCCGCGCGAGGTGACGGAGGAGGAGCTACTGCGGTTGGCGGCGGCGGCGGAGCGAGGCTCAGAGCATGTGCTGGCGCGGGTGATTGTGGATGCGGCGCGCGAGCGGGG
>JAFLBB010000167.1 GCA_017304135.1 Acidobacteriota bacterium
GCGCCGGCCAATGGCGCAAAGCCTTCGCCTCCGTTCAGGCCGCCCAGCGCCTCGTCCCCGGCCGCCCCGACTTCCAAAACGCCGCCGCCCTCTTCGGCGCACTCGCCCGCCACCCCGGCCTCCGCCCCCGCCGCATCCGCCCCACCCGGCTGCCCTGCGCCGCCCCAGGCAAACTCGTCGTCCCCATCACCCTCAACGGCCACCCCGCCCGCTACTTCTGGGACACCGGCGCCAACTTCTCCATCACCACCGAATCCGAAGCCCGCCGCCTCGGCATGACCATCGAAACGCCCGACGCCAAGGTCAACACCGCCACCGGCGGCGCCGTCGCCTTCCGCCTCGCCATCGCCCGCACGCTCCACATCGGCGACTGCCTCATCGAACACATCCCCTTCATGATCTTCGGCGACGATCAGCAGCCCTTCGACGAACTCCCCCAACAGGAGCGCGGCGGCATCGGCCTCCCCGTCCAACTCGCCCTCGGCTCCCTCCGTTGGGACTCCGCCGGCAACTTCGACGTCGCCTCGCGCAACACCCCGCCCGGCCCCGCCGGCGTCCCCAACTCACCCCCCAACCTCTACTTCGAAGGCCTCATGCCTTGCACCCGCCTCGGCTTCGGCGATGCGGAACTGAACGCCCAACTCGACACCGGAGCCGAAACCACCGACCTCTGGCCCCCCTTCGCCAAACGCTTCGCCGCCCAGCTCACCCAAGCCAAGCGCGAAACCCGCCGCGTCGGCGGCGTCGGCCAAAACGTGCAGGTCGAATCCCTCATCGCCCCCTCACTCCCCGTCCGCCTCGGCGGCAAAGCCCTCACCCTGGCCCCCGCCGAAATCCACCTCGCCAAAACCGACGGCGGCTCCCTCCGCGACTACGGCCGCATCGGCATGGACCTGCTCAACCAGTCCTCGCGCGTCACCATCGATTTCAGACAGATGCGTCTGATTTTGGAATAAACCCCGCGCCGCGCCTTACTCCACCCACCCCATCGCCCGCAGCCCCTCCACCGGCGACTTCTCGTCAAACGCGATATAGGCTGCCTTCTGCCGCCCATGCTCCAACGCCACCGCATACGGCGGATCGTTGAACTGGAAAATCTCCCGCAGTTTCGCCGCGTCCGTCGTGTACGGCGCCTTCAACCCCGTGTCGTTCAGAAACTGCCCGGCAAACTCCGGCAACCGCGTCGGCACCACCAGCACCTTCGCCCCCACCCACTTGTACGTCTTCATCCGCTGCGCCGCCTCAAAGCAGTGCATGCACTCCGGATCGAAGAAGTACACAAACACCCGCCCTTGCCCGAGCGAATACGGCTTGCCCTCCACCAGCACGCTCTCCGGCGCCGCCAGCCCCGTCTGCTGGAACACCGCAAACCCGTAGCTCGCCCCCGTGAACACCGCAATCGCCGCCAACACCAGCGCCGCGCTCTTCACGCTATGCGCCGGCGAGCCCCATTTCCAGGCAAAAAACGCCCCCACCAGCATCACTCCGTCGCCAATGAAGAACCCCGGCCCCACGCTGCGCTTCAACCACGGAAAGCACGAACAGTCCTCGCCCCGCAGCACGTTGTAATAGGCGGCCACGTAGACCATGAACACCAACAGCAGCGCCCCGGCCAGCAGCGCTCCCCAGCGCCGGAACCGCGGCACAAACAACAGCGCCGCCGCGAACGTCTCCGCCGCCCCCACCCCCAGCGCCAGCGGTACGCTCAACTGTGCCGGCAACTGCATCTGCACAATCCGCGCCGCCCATCCCAGCGGATCGGTGATCTTCCACACCCCCGACGCCAGAAACAGCAAGGCCAGCAAAATCGCGCTCAGAGCCGACATCCAGGACTTCCAGGCGGGCAGATCCACAGGAGCAGCCCCCCATCCTGGATGTGCAATACTGTCATCCATGAATTTCATTGTAGTGCGGGCCAGGGCCTTGCCGCCTGCCTCGCTCCCGCTGCGATGACCGCCCTGCTGCTGCTCCTCCTCGCCGCCGCCCCCGTCGAACGCACCACCCTTTTCGACGACGACGTCACCATCCCCCGCTCCCAGTGGCGCTCCATCCGCCTCGACCTCCAGCAGCGCGCCGCCACCATCGAGGTCTCTCACCGCGTCACACGAGGCCAGTCAGCCGTCCGCGTCGTCCTCATGACCAGCGCCGACGTCGACCGCTTCAGCCGCGGAGAAAGCCACCGCGTGCTGGCCGCCTCGTCCTTCTCCCAGCAAGGCAGCTTCCGCTACACCGTCACCACCCCCGGCCAATACCAGGTCCTGCTCGATAACCGCCTCGAAGGCCGCGGCTCGGCTTCGGTCCGCGTCAAAGTCGCCGTCGCCTTTGACGACCGCCTCTCCTTCACGCCGCGCGAACTCCCCGCCGAAACCCGCCGCCGCGTCGTCCTCTGGAGCCTCTCCGGCTTCGCCGCCCTGTGCGGCCTCTCCGCCTGGCTGCTCCTTAGCGCCGCTCGCTCGCGAAGAACTCCGCCACTCGATCCACCGTATGCTTGATGTCGGCCTCGCTGTGCGCCGCTGACACAAAGCCCGCCTCAAACTGCGACGGCGCCAGGTACACGCCCCCCTCCAGCAGGAAGTGGAAGAACTTCGCAAACCGCGCCGTGTCGCTCTTCTTCGCCGTCTCGTAATCGGTCACCGGCTCCGGCGTGAAGAACATCGTGAACATCGCCCCCACCCGGTTCACCGTGATGCCCTCCGGCGCACCCGCGCACAACTGCGCCGACCGCGCCTCCAGCACGTCATACACCTCCGGATGCGCCTTCAAATGCCCCAGCATCGCCAACCCCGCCGCCACCGCCAGCGGATTCCCGCTCAACGTCCCGGCCTGATACACCGGACCCACCGGCGCAATCTTCTCCATGATGTCGCGCCGCCCGCCATAGGCCGCAATCGGCAGCCCGCCGCCGATCACCTTGCCGATCGTCGTCAGGTCGGGCTTGATCCCATAGCGCGCCTGCGCCCCGCCCCGCGCCACGCGGAAGCCCGTCATCACTTCATCCAGAATCAGCAGCGCCCCATGCTTCGTACACAACGCCCGCAGGGCTTCCAGGAACCCCGCCGCCGGAGGCACACACCCCATGTTGCCGGCCACCGGCTCCACGATCACCGAAGCGATCTGGTCGCCATGCTTGGCAAACGTCGCCTCCACCGCCGCAATCGAGTTGAACGGCAGCGCAATCGTGGTCTCCGCAAACGCCTTCGGCACACCCGCCGCATCCGGCAACCCCAGCGTCGCCACGCCTGAGCCCGCCTTCACCAGCAGCGAATCCACATGCCCGTGGTAGCAGCCCTCGAACTTCACGCACAGGTCGCGCCCCGTGAAGCCGCGCGCCAACCGCAACGCGCTCATCGTCGCCTCGGTGCCCGAATTCACCAGCCGCACCATCTCCATCGACGGCATCAGCTCGCGAATCAACTCCGCCAGATCGATCTCGCGCTCGGTCGGCGCGCCAAAACTCGTGCCCGTTTCCAGCACCTCGCGCAGCGCGTCGATCACAACCTGCGGCCGGTGTCCCAGCAGCAGCGGCCCCCACGAACACACATAGTCGATGTACGAGTTCCCATCGGCATCCACCAGCCGCGAACCCTCGCCACGTGCAATGAACCGCGGCGTCCCGCCCACTCCCTTAAACGCCCGCACCGGCGAGTTCACCCCGCCCGGAATCGTCAACCGCGCGCGCTCCAATAGCTGCTCTGACTTGCGTATGTTCATAGATTCTCCAACCCAAACCTGTCCTCTGCACCCATCATCACACCCATCCCTCCCACCACGATTGCCCACCACCGCTACGCACACACCCCGTAACGGAACCGCGACCGTAAGGGAGCGGCTCTCCTCCGCTCGAAGTTCAACACCCCCTCGCGCCAGGGCCGCGGCAAACCGGCGGAGCCGTTCTACGGCTCCTGCGGCACAGCCTGCTCTTGCGGAAACACCAGTTCCCACCCGCTCCGCCGGAAGTTCCCCCACACCCGCTCCCGCAGCCCCGTGTACGGCTGCGCCCCGCTGAACAAATCCCGCACCAGGTGCCGGAACGTCTCGCTCCGCCGCACAAACTGCACCATCCGGTCGGTCACCTGCCCGAAGACAAAGTTCCCCGTGTAGAACCGGTGCGCCAGCCGGCTGGCAATATATAGATCATCCAGGAAGTCCGACTTCAGCAACTCCCGGTACGCCCCCGGTTTCCCCGCCGGCGCATGCCCATCGTTGAGCAGGACCTGGCTCGCCAGATCGCCTGACCGGATCGCATAATACAACCCCTCGCCCGTGATCGGATCCACCAACCCCGCCGCGTCGCCCACCGCTAGCCACCCCTCGCCCGCCACCCGGTTGTCCACAAACGCCTGCGAACGCAGCGACGGAATCAGGTGCGCATAGAACCGCTGCCCCTCCCACCGGTAGCCGTTCTTCGTCATCCACTCTTCCAGCCACTTCCGCAATACCGGAGTCGCTACTCCTTTTCCACAGATCCCCACCGACAGATGCCCGCACCGCGGAAACACCCAGATGTAGCCCTCAAACTGCGGCAGAAACTGAATGTCGATCCGCTCCCGCGTGCCCTCCACGTAGTAGCCCAGCGCGCACATCGTATCCTCGGCCGTGAACTCCGTGCCCACCTGCCGCAGCGGATTCCGCGCCCCCGTCGCCACCACGCAGAAACTCGCCTCCACCGTGCCCGCCTTCGTCCGGATGCGCCAGTCCCCATCGCCCCGTTCGATCTCCACGACGCGCGTCTTCTCCAGTTGCGCTCCCGCCGCGCTCGCCCGCCGCAGCAGCATGTCGTTCAGCTCATACCGCGAGTAGATCAGCAGCGGATGCTCCATCGCCAGCTCCGCATCGCCCGCCTTCGGCGCCTTCAACACGGTGTTCTTGATGTGCTGCTTCGGCGTGTCGTTCTCCAGCAGGTAGGGATACTTCAGATACGCCTTGTGCGTAATGCCGCCCCCGCACGGCTTCTCCCAGGCGAGTTTCTCGTCAAAGAGCACCACCTTCATGCCGGCCGCGGCTAACCGCTCGGCACACGTTGCTCCCGCCGGCCCTCCGCCCAGGATGGCAACCGGCTTCATTACTTCTTCTCGCCACCAGTCTTGTCCCCGCCCGCCTTCATGCCACCCATCGGCGGATGTCCCGGCGGCAACTGCGTCCCACCGCCTGCCCCGCCCGCGCCCGGCATCGCACCCGGCATCGCCCCGGGCATGGCACCCGGCATCGCTCCCGGCATCGCACCCGGCATCCCAGGCGCCATCGCCCCGCCCGAATGCGGATTGTTCGTCGACTCCGCCTTCTGCTTCACCGCCCACCCGTCGCCCTTGCGCTCCAGCGTGTACTTCATCGACATCCCCTGCGCCGCCGTGCCGCCCTTCGGCACAAAGCTCACCTCGGCATCGGCTTCGTTCTCACGGAACGTCACCGCCGTCACCTCCAGCTGCATCGAACTTAGATCCAGGTCGAGGTTCTTGCGCGCCTTGAGGTGATCTACCACCCCCTGGCGCACGGCCTCCTTGTTCTGGATGTCCTTGCCGCACGAAGTCAAAACGAGCGCACTAAGGGCGCAAAAGGCTATGAATCGCATTACTCGAAATTATATACGGTCGCCGGGGCCTTCAGCCCCACCATCCCCGTTCTTTGGGATGCCTCAGGCGTCCACGTGGTTCTCGAAGAACCGGTCCAGCCCCGCCTTGTACTGCTTGCTCAGCTTCCCGCTCATGTCCTTCATCTCCGGCTTCGACATCTTCGCGAACGCCTTGGCCACCGCCACGTTCTCATCGATGTACTCGAACTTCGGCATGCCCAACACCGCCGCGCCCACCGGCAGCGACAGCGAATACCGGATCAGATCCGCGATCTTCGCCTTGCCCACCAGCCGCTCCTGCGCGAAGATCTTCATCGCGATCACGCCCATCTTCTTCTTCAACGCCACCGGCAGCGCCGTCTCTTCAAAGCTCGTCGGCAAATCGGGATTCATAATCATCCCGCCCTTGCCGTTGGTCATCCCCGCCAGCGCCCCGTTCAACGCCATCTGCGTGCAATCGAAATCGTGCCGCGAAAGCGCCGTCGCCAGTGTCTCCGGATCGGTGTGACTCGTCACCCCGATGAACCGCGTCATCTTCTGCTCGCGAATCTTGTAGAGCGCCTTCAGGCAGCCATCGGCAGCCTCCGCCGCCGCCAAGTCGTCGGCCTTCAGCAGGCTGTGAATGTGCACCAGGTCAAACTGGTCCACGCCCACGCGCTTCAGGCTCCCCTCAAACAGCCGCATGAAGCCGTCATAGGTGCGATCCGGAATCTTCGTCGCAATCCACAGCTCCTTGCGGTTCTTCCCTTGGATCGCCCGCCCCACCCGCTCTTCGCTCTTCCCGTTGCCGTAGCTGTAAGCCGTATCCAGATAGCGGATGCCCAACTCCATGCCCCGGTGCAGCGCCTTCTGGCCATCTTCCTCGCTATAGGAGAGCAGCCGGCTGCCGCACCCAAACGCCACGCTCGTCACCCGCGCTCCTGTTTTTCCTAAAACACGAGTCGGAATTCCTGTTTTCTTGTCGAGTTCCTCGGCAAGCAGTGTCCGTGCGCTCGCGGCCAAAGCCGCCGATTCGAGAAAGTTGCGTCGAGTGAAGCTCATGATGCCGCTATGGTATCGCGCCGCCCCTCCTCTCCGCTCGCCCCGCGTTACATCTTCCTCTCGAATTCCTCTCGAACAGCGAGGAAGTTTGCCTCCGCCACTTCTCCGCTGTCCGCTCGACCTCCCTCTCAGCAGACGGCCGTTCACTCTACCTCCCGGCGCATAATGAGGCGAGCGATACCGCAATCGAAAATAAATCCCACCGGCGGTGTCGGACTGGAGCAGACCTGTTCGTACTGGAGGTGAGCGGGCCGCCCGCGCCACCCTAGCGCAGGAGAAAAACCGAGATGAAATACATGGTTTTCGTGATCGACGACGGCACCGGCCTGGCCACCCCGGGCGAGATGGCTGCCATCAGCGCGTTCAACGACCGCCTCCGGGCTGGGGGCCACTGGGTCTTCGCCGCCGGCATCGGTGCGCCCAATACGGCCACCGTCGTCGACAACCGGCGAGGCCAGGCGGTGTTCACCGGCGGGCCCTTCCTCGAATCGAAAGAGTAGCTCGCCGGCTTCTGGATCCTCGAGGCCCCTGACCTCGACATGGCGCTCAAGCTCGCCGCCGAGGGCTCAAAGCACTGCAATCGGAAAGTCGAGGTGCGGCCGTTCCTGGCCGACCCTGCGTGATCGACGTTCACCTCACCGCACCTCCGCCCGCGCATACCGCGTCAGCGCCGGTTCCCCGGCATCCCGAACCGCCACGACCACATGCGCCAGTTTCGCCTTCGGGCCCAGATGCACGCGCGCCGTCGGACCCCTCGCCTCAATCGACACGCCATCTTCCAGCCGCGGGTAAACAGACCATTCGTACGTAATCTGATCGCCGTCGGGATCGCTCGATCCTCGCGCGTCCAACTCAAGCCCGTTGACTCTCAGCTTCACCTGCGGTGGATGATTCGCCTGCTTGGCGTCTCGCACGCACCAGTCCAGTCGCGCCTGAAACTCGGCCTGCCACGCCGCCCGCCACCGATACACGGAGATCATCCCCGGATGCGGGTCGTCAGGCGCGGCATCACTCTCCAGAGCATCCTCGAAATTCACGATCCGCCCGCCCCAGCCCCCCAAATCCAGCCGCTCCGGCACGTTCAGTCCGTTCTCAATCAGCGAGAGGAACGTCGGCGTGTCCCCCTCTTTGATCCCGCGGACCCGTCCGAGCTTGCCCGCCCAGATGTCGCCCCCGTTATAGTTCGGGTACAACGCGCCGAGCGGCCCGTGGCCCACGCGCACGTGCGTTTCCACCCAATCGGGCGACACCAGTGTCATGTCGCCGCCACGATACATCCCGCGAATGCCATGCCGCCTCACGATGTAGAAGAGGTCGGGAAAAGTCTTGCGGATCCACGCTCCGGTGGAATCCTGGTCGTAGACGGAATGCACGCGCAGCCTGCTCCGCAATGCCCGGTTGTCGCGCGTTCGCCACAGCGCCTGTGCCAGATCCGCCGAGCCGCCCCAGATCAGGATCCACAGCGGTCGCTTGTCATTTTTGCTGGCCGCGCGGATGATCCACTCCGACCCTTCCGTGTCCTTGCCCTCACCGACGCTCTGTTCAACCGGAAGCTCCGGCATCGCCACCGGCTGCCCCGCCTTCACGCGCTCCCGCAGCCTCGCCGGATCCGGATAGCCCGAGGCGTGCCGCCGCAGATTTGGCCACACCAGCGCATAGGCGTCGATGGCCTGCCGCACCAGTTCCGGCCTCACCGTCTGGCCATGTCTCATGTTCGACGTGGCCACGATGCCTTCCACATCGAACTCATTCGAGAACAACAGAAATCGCACGAGCGACTGCCCGTCATCCGGTTCCCGCAGCCCCGCTGTCAGGCTCGAGATATCCGTCAGCACCAATACCCGCGGCTTCTCCGCGGCATGCAGAACGGCGGCGAAGACGGCGAGCGCGAAAACTCGTTTCATCACGCTCACAAATTATCAGGTTTACGTGCACAAGCGGCCCACCGGCGTAGGGCCGCCCCCCTCACGCCGCCCGCGCCCGCTCCCCCAACTCATACGCCCGCCGCGGCGGCTTCTTCAAATCCCACACCACCCCCGCCCACGACAACGCCACCAGCGCATAATGCGCCAAATCCACCTCCCACCAGAAGAACCCCAACCGCTCCGAACTCGGCGCGTAGTCCAGTTCCGAGGGGCTTCCTACGTGATCCGGTAGACGTATGCGTCTTGCACGAACCGATCGCCAATCATCTGTCCACCAAGTCGCATCCCGTTCACGCTCTTGGTCTTCCCAAAGATTCGGCGTAGCTCCCGAACAAACGGATCGCTGGTAGGCAATATGATGATTGCCGGAGTCTTCTTCGACGCGACATCCGCCCTGGACAACGAATCATGGAGTAGCCGATAAGCATCTCGGGGATCGGCGGTATCGAACTGGCGAGCAGAAAGAACCATACGCCAATCCTCAAACTCCGACAGGAACATCCACAGCGCAACGCTCACCTTCACTTGTGCGCGTTCGAGAGCATCGAGGATTTCCGATCCTTGGCTTACATCTATGCTCACCATTGCTGCTTTATCCATGTGATTACTCCGTGCCGCCGATCACTTACCGCCGCCAGCAGCGCCCGTGCCGATTCCGGCCGATGCCTTCGATATCGGCTCTGCTCCGACCAGGATTGGACATAATCCCAGTTCGATCGAAACGCCGCGTCTCGTCCCGCATGAATGGAGCATGCCTCGTCCAGTCCAGCAACCTTGATCAACTGAAGCAGGTTGTGGGAATGGCTGGATTCCACCTTCTTCTTGTCGGGAAACTCACCTCGCCGGGTTTGCTTTGCAATGCACGCTTTTAGCCCGCACTCCACCGCGTAGCCAGCCAGATAAAACGCGCCGTCAAAAAGTCCGAGCCGAAGCAGGGCGACTGCCTCTTTGAGCCGGATCTTGGATAGCTCTTGGAGTTCCTTTCGATCCACAAGGCTCATGATATCGCCTTCTGATTGCAGCGTGCCCCGTCGCCGTGGTGTCGTGCGGACGAGCCGCGGAATCCACCGATTTGCGGCTCGATTCATCCGAAACGCACCGCAATGCATGTGCTGTGACGTTCCCCCTCCGGCTGCCCCTCCCGCCCCGCTCACGCCGCCCGCGCCCGCTCCCCCAACTCATACGCCCGCCGCGGCGGCTTCTTCAAATCCCACACCACCCCCGCCCACGACAACGCCACCAGCGCATAATGCGCCAAATCCACCTC
>JAFLBB010000168.1 GCA_017304135.1 Acidobacteriota bacterium
GTAAGTTTGATTCTCTAGGAGTTCATGATGGCTGTGCAACAGAACAAGAAATCCCCTTCCAAGCGTGGCATGCATCGTGCGCACGATTCCTTGAGCGACATGCCCCTGGCCATCGAGCCGACGACGCGCCTCAATCCCCTGCCCCCGACACATCCCCACCGCGCACAAAATCACCACTAGGACTCGCATCGCCTACCAGTTTCCCTCAAGCCGGCCCCGCCCGCTCCGAAAAGTACACTGTGATGCCGGCACGCGATCCCTTCCTTCACGACGCCTCCGCCATCCTCGAAACCGCCAGCCAGTCTCCCTCCCCCACCCCCTATACCCTGCTCATCCAATCCACCGGCCAGCTCCATCTGATCGCCGAATCCGACTGGCCCCTCGATCGCCTCGCCGCGGAACAGGGAGCACTCCGCGCCTACCGCGTCTCGCACACCGCCGGAGGCCTCTCCGTAGACGGATGCCAGGGCCCACGCACCTGCCGCCTCACCTCCCAGCCTCCATCCGCCATCGCCCGCCGCCTTCTCTCTGCACCCGCCCTCTACCTACTCGCGCCCCCACTCTAAACGAACCCAAACGAAGCCACCGCGAGACACCCGGATACCCCTCCGGCCCGCTCTCCAAATCGGAACCGGAACCCCGCTCTACCCACGCTATCCACCCCACCGCCCACCTACCCGCATACCCGTAACCGGGCCGAGTCAGCAGCAAACCGGTCACGCCCGCGGCAGCACCCCATCACTCGGCCGGAGGCCGGCTACGGCCCGGTGAGACCCGCCAGGGCCCCGCAGGCCATGCGGCTCGCCCCCGCTAGTCCGGATGTTTCACCACGATCGCAGCGAGCAGCCAGGAGAGCCGGGCGAATGCAAGGCGCGCGAAGGGTGCCGGACGAAGGCGTACTTGTACAGTACGTCGAGGACGGCATGCGAGCGCAACGCAGCAGTCGCGCGGTGATCACGCTCCGCAGCCGATGGCTGGTGAAATTTCCGCGCTAGTTCGTCGCGCTTGGATTCGGATTGAAAATCGGGAACGTCACAATATTGCTGACGTAAATGTCCTGCGCAATCGTCATCTGCGTCTGCGGATTCGTCGGCAGGTCGGAGTTCAGCTCGAGCACCACTTGGTACAGCCCCACCGTGCCCGGCATCAACCCCGCCGAAAGCACGTTCGCCGTCTTGCTGCCCGCCAGTGAACTCACAAACTCCAACGGATCATTCAGCGCATCGCCCTCGTAGATCCTACCTGTCACCTGCTGGTAGCCGGCATCTTCGGGCTTCACCCCCCCCAGCCCGGTCGCCAGCACGATGATCGTCTCACCCGGCACCGCCGGATTGTCTTCCGTCACCCGCGCCCCGGCCGTGTTCGCGCAGCACAACTGCGAATTCGTCGCCGTGATGATCACTTGATCACCATCGCGCGAACTGCCCCCAATCGCCAATCCATTGAATTCCGGACCAGCCACCCTCGCCCGCAGCCGGATACGCGTAAACGCCGCCGCCGGAAACGCTTCAACCTTCGGATCCTGATTGATCCGCTCAATCAACTTGTCCCGCACGGACGCCAGCGTGTCACCTTCCACCACGGTGTACTCATACTTCCGGTCTTCAATCGTCACCGTTGCCACATCGTTCGCCCTGATCGAGCCGTCAACCGACACCGTACCCGTCGCAAACGAACTTCCATGCAGCACAATCCCAGGCCGCGGGTCCGCCACGCCTTCCTCGGCATAGATCCCCGGATTCTGCGCCACCAGCGGCACCGATATCGCGCTCGTCACCGAAATCGTCCGCCCATCACGCCGCACCGTCCGCACAATCGCATTCGCGCTCTGCGAGCCTCTAACTTCCCACGGCATCTGCGCCCGGATCTCCGTCGGCGAAACCCAATACAGCGGCGCCCGGATCCCGTCGAAGTAAACCTGCACACCCGCCAGGTCACGCGGCAACTGCTCCGCATTCTCAGGCGCTGCCGCCGTCTCCTCGGCCAGGTCTTCCCCTAGAATCGCCACCACTGTTCCCGGCGCAATCTTGGCCGCGTCCTGACCGCCCGTCAGGAACGCTCCCGACGTCGTCGGCAGAATCGTCGTGCCTGATGTCTGCGTCACCGTGAACTCCACGTCATTCCCCGGTGCGCCCGCTGCCCTCGCCGTGAAGATGATCGCAAACAGTGCCTTGTTCGGCGTCGCCAGCACATCCACATCGCCAGCCCCACCGTTGGCCCCGTTGATCGCCGCCACCAGCCCGTCAATCAACTTCCCGAACGTATCGTCCTTCGCCGCCTTGTACTTGTATGAGCGGTCCTGGATCTTCACCTCAACCTCGTCGTTCTCCTTCACCTCACCGGCAAACGACACCGACGCCACCGCAAACACCTCACGGCTCGCTGAATTCCGCACACCGGTGTTCGGCACCCGCCGCTCCGCGAACGTGAACACCATCACGCGGCGGTTGAACGGGTCGCTCGCGTACAGGTTCCGCCCGTCAAAGGCCAGCGAGAGAGGCGTCCGGATCACACCCGAACTCGCAATCCCATCCGGATCCGCCGAGTCCGACACCGTATTGAGCGTGTCCCGCACCTGCCCCAACACCGCGTCCGCCGCTTTGCCGTTCTCCGTCGGAATGGTGTTGTACACCAGAATCCGGTCATTTCCGCCGTCGGCGACAAACAGTCGCGTCCCGTCCGACAATGCATATCGCGGAAAATCCACCGTCGCGGCGCACATCGGCAAATACAACGGCTTCCCCTCATCGTCCGTATCCGCGGGTTCGCACAGCTCCGTGACGTTGTTCGCAACCGCCGTCTCCATCGTCCTCTGGCCAATCACCACATCGGCCGGTTGCTGGTTCCGCGAGGGCAGCGTATTCCAAATCAACACCCGGTTGTGCCCCAGATCGCTCACAAACAGCCGCCGCCCGTCGCTGGTCACCGAAACCGGCGTCAACAGCGTGTTCGCCTTGGCGTCAATCGTCGCCTTCGTCAGGTCCGGCTGAATCGATGTATTGAAATCGGGTGCGCCCAACACCAAATCGGCTGGTTGATGGTTCGACGACGGAATCGAATTCCAGATCAAAACCCGGTTGTTCCCCGTGTCCGCCACATACAGCCGCCCATCCTGAATCCACACTCCTGCTGGCCCGCGAAGCGACCGGTTGTTCGGCGTGAATCCGCCAACATCGTTCGGCACCACTCGCGTGAAATCCGGCTGCCCTAACACCACGTCCGCGGGTTGCTGATTCGTCGCCGGTATCGAACGCCAAATCAATACCCGGTTGTTGTCCGAATCCGAAACCGCCAGCACACGCCCGTCGGTGGCCACCGCACCAGGCGTCCGCATCGTCGTCGCCGAGGCTGCCTTCAACTCAGCCGTCTTGAAATCCGGCTGCCCTAACACCACATCCGCTGCCCCCACACAAATCTGGCAGCGGTTGAAATTGACTTCCAACTCCGCCTCGGGCGCCGGAAGCTGATTGCTCAAATTCTTGAACAGCAACACGCGGTGATTCACCGGCGTTGCGCCCAGGCGGTTGGAATCCACGACAAACAGCGTGTTGTTGGCATAGGCCAACCCGCTAATCGCTCCCAACAACGACTCCGACGCACCGGGCGTCGCCGCCGTAAACGTCGGCTGTCCGATCACCAGTCGCGCGGCCTGTCCCGTCGTCAGGGACAACTCCGCCGCGGACACAATCAGGGTGCTTGCAAGAAAAAGTGCGATGAGCCTCATGCGTATTGAACCGGACACACATCCCCACAAACCATGTCTGCGCTCATAGCTGAGGGGCAATCCCTTAGTATACCAGTGAGAAGACGCCTACGCCTCAAGTCCCGTTTCATCGAACCGCTCACCCAGTTCCCCATTGCCCATACCTCGGCCAACCGCCCCGGCCCGGAAATCCCCCTCCTCCCTCTTGCTAAGCTGTTCTCCGTGCCCTTCCCCCGCCCCGAGGCTGTCCTCGTCGCCGGCAACATCAGCCACGATATCCTCGTCCGCCCCGTCGAACAGTTCCGCTGGGGCGCCAGCAACTGGGTCGAACACTTCTCTGAGGACATGGGCGGCAACGGCTCCAACACCTCCTACACCATGGCCCGCCTCGGCCTCCCCGCCCGCCTACTCGGCATGGTCGGCCCCGACCAGCGCGGCGACGGTGTCCTCACCAAGCTCGACTCCGCCGGCGTCGACACTCGCTGGGTCCAACGCTCCGTAGCCTCCACCACCACCACCATCGTCATCATGAACCGCGCCGGCGACCGCCAGTTCATCCAACACGTCGGCGCCAGCCACGAGATGTTCCCCGAACCTTACGCTTTCCCTCCCGAAGTCACCGCCGGCATCACCCACTACCACCAGGCCAACATCTTCTCCCTCCCCAGCCTCCGCCGCCACGGCGGCGAACAACTCCGCCGCGCCAAAGCCGCTGGACTCACCACCTCCATCGACACCGGCTGGGCCACCGATTCCAAGTGGGTCGAAACCCTCGCCCCCGCCTTCCCCCACTGCGACCTCCTCTTCATGAACGAAGACGAAGCCCGCGCCACCACCACCCGCGATACCCCAGACGAAATGGCCGCCGCCCTCCGCAACCTCGGCGCGACAGACATCATCCTCAAACTCGGCCCCCGCGGCTGCATCGTCTACCAAGGCTCCTCCACCACCCACATCCCCGCCTTCGCCGTAACCGCCGTCGACACCACCGGCGCCGGCGACTGCTTCGCCGGGGCTTTCTTCGCCGCACTCCACCGCGGCCACTCCCTCACCGAGGCCGCCCGCCTCGCCAACGCCATGGGCGCCATGGTCGTCTCCCACATCGGCGCCACCACCGGCGTCACCGATTGGGACCAGACCCTCCGCTTTGCCGCTCACTGTCCGGTTGCAGAATCTCTCCCCACGTAACCTGATACACCTCCATCCGCCCGTCATACCCCTTCCCCGCCCTCACCTGCACCCGCTGCTGCAACTCCAGCGCCACCGGCTTCACCACACGCCCACCCGTGCTGAACACCGTATCCTCCCTCACCCTCATCCGCTGCTCCTCACCGTTCCGTGTCCTCAGCACCAATTCCCCATCCCCCAGTGCCCTCACCGTCCCCGTGAACACCAGGTTCCCCCTCGGCCACAAATTATCCAGGATGCTGCTCCCCGTGCTCAGCGGCCTCACCACCGGCCACCGCGGCATCGCCTCCCGCAGGTAGATCGTCAGCGCCACACACTGCCCCTCCCCCGCCCTCGTATCGGCCACCACCTCCGCCGTCATCGTCAGCCGCACGTCCCCCAACGTCAGCCGCTTGTTGTTCATCTCCACCCACGTCCCGCCCGTCAGCCCGCATTTGTGCACCCTGTACAGCGCATCGCGAACCGCAATCTCCCCCGTCCCCTCCGCATACGCATACCCCACCACCTCCCCGCGCATCAAGCGCACTGGCGCCTGCGCCGTCATCTGCCCCGCCGCCAGAAGCCACACCAGCATCCAACGCATGGCTCCACTATACGGCCCCCCGCCCCCGGATGCTACAATCGCTCCTTTGCAGGTGTTTTCATCCCAATCAGCTTCCTCTGCCCAGGTCCTCGCCGCCGCTGGTCACTGGTTTCTCACCTCCGGCATCCAGGACCCCAACGGTGGCGTCGCCCGCTACCGCCTCTCTGACCTCGGCCGCAACAAGCCCGTTTCCAACGAGATCACCGGCTACGCCGCCTCCACCTACGCCGTCCTCTATGAGGAAACCGGCGACCAGCGCTACCTCGACGCCGCCATCCTCACCGCTCGCTTCCTCACCGAAACCGCCTGGCGCCCCGGCATCGAGCAGTTCCCCTTCGAAAACGACCCCGCCTCCCCCCTCTACTTCTTTGATTGCGGCATCATCGTCCGCGGCCTCCTCGCTGTCTGGCGTCACACCAAGGCTCCCCTCCTCCTCGAAATCGCCGCCGCCTGCGGCCGCTCCATGGCCCGCGACTTCCTCACCGAAACCGCCATCCACCCCATCCTCCAAATGCCCTCCCGCACCCCGCTTCCTTACGAAAAGCGCTGGTCCCGCGAACCCGGCTGCTTCCAACTGAAATCCGCCATGGCCTGGTCCGACCTCGCCGAAGCCACCTCCGACGACACCTTCACCCTCTGGTACGAACGCGCCCTCCGCCTGGCCCTCGACAACTACTCCTCCTTCCTCCCCGGCGCCGCCTCACCCGAACAGGTCATGGACCGCCTCCATGCCTTCAGCTACTTCATGGAAGGCATCCTCCCCCGCGTCGGCCGCCCCCTCTGCGCCCAAGCGCTCCGCGAAGCCATCGCCCTCACCTCCCACCACCTCCGCGAAATCCGCCCCCTCTTTGAACGCTCCGACGTCAACGCCCAACTCCTCCGCGCCCGCCTCTTCGCCGAAGCCCTCGGCGTCCAGCCCCTGAACGAAGAGGAAGCCGCCGCCGAAGCCGCCTCTATCGCCTCCTTCCAACTCCCCAACGGCTGCTTCTGTTTCGGCCGCAAAAGTGGCGCTCTCATGCCCTTCGATAACCCCGTCTCCACAGGCTTCTGCCTCCAGGCGCTCGCCATGTGGCGGCAGCGCAACGAAGGCAACTTCACACCCCGCATCGAAGCGATCATCTAAACCGTGCGCGAGATCAAAGTCGCCTTCTGCTCCGGCTCCGAGGACCTCTGGCCCGAGTTCATCGAGCACATGAAGCAGATCCGCCCCGATCTCCCCCTCATCGTCGTCAGCGAATTCCCCATCCCCGGCGAAGATTGCCTCCCCTGGCACATTGCCCGCTCCCTCCGACACAACATCGACAAGCTCTCCTGGCACTTCCGCCACTCCCGCATCGTCCTCTGCGCCCTCATCCTCCAGCCCCGCATGCCCTACTGGCCCATGCGCCGTGCCGCTCTCCACTTCGGCCGCCTCAACACGCTCTTCTTTAACGAAAACCTCAACCACTTCATGCTCCGCCCGCGCTCCCTCCCCGTCCTCGCGCGGCACCTCCTCTGGCGTACGAAGAACTTCCTCCGCTGGGAACTCCGCCCCGGAGGCGCAACCTACACCTTCCTCTGGCGTCTCGCCCACCCCTCCGCCTTCCGCCGCCCCCTCCTCCACCGCCGCGCCCTCCGCCTCGGCCGCCGCATCGCCGCCACCCGCGCCCCGCTTCCCGCACCGCCGCTCCCGCCCTCCTCACTCCCCGACGGCATCACTGTCGTCATCCCCTCCCGCGATGGCCGCGACCTCCTCACCCGCCTCTTCGAAACCCTCCTCCCTCAGCTCGCCCCCTTCCCCCATCAACTCATCGTCGTCGACAACGGCTCCTCCGACGGAACCCGCGACTGGCTCGCCTCAACCCACCCCACCATCACCGTCGAACACAGCGACTCCCCTCTCTCCTTCGCCGTCGCCGTCAACCGCGGCATCCGCCTCGCCCGCCACGCCCGCCTCCTCCTCCTCAACAACGACATGACCCTCGAGCCCGGCTTCTTCCCGCCCCTGCTCGATGCCTTCCACCGCGTCCCCAATCTCTTCTGCGCCACCGCCCAAATCCTCTTCCCCGAAGGCATCCGCCGCGAAGAAACCGGCAAGGCCGTCTGGTGCCCCCATCGCAAACCCGACGACTTCTTCCTCCGCTGCGACACCCCCCTCCCCGGCGAAGACCACACCTACGTCCTCTACGGCAGCGGCGGCTGCTCCCTCATGGACACCGCCAAACTCAACGCCCTCGGCGCCCTCGGCGAACAATACGTCCCCGCTTACGTCGAAGACCTCGACCTCGGCTATCGCGCCTGGCAACGCAACTGGCCCACCGTCTTCGTCGCCGCCGCCTCCGTCGTTCACCGCCACCGCGCCACCACCACCCGCTTCTACACTCCCCGCGAACTCGACCGCGCCGTCCAGATCAACTTCCTCCGCTGGCTCTCCTCCAACATCGCCTCACCCGCCCTCCTCAACCGCCTCTGGCAAGCCGCCATCGAACGCCTCAACCACATGGCGGCCCGCATGAGCCCTGACCTCGCCTCCCTCGACGCCCTGGAATGGGCCGCCGCTCAGTCCCCTCCGTCCACACAACCCACCTGCTCCGCCAACGAATCCCTCATCCTCGCCCTCGGCTCCGGCGAACACGCCCTCTTCCCCGCGCAACCGGCCACCGCCCGCCCCCGCATCCTCATCGCCAGCCCCTACGCCCCCTTCCCGCTCTCCCACGGCGGCGCCGTCCGCATGTTCAACCTCATGCGCGAAGCCGCCCGCGACTTCGATCAGATCCTCATCTACTTCGCCTCCGAACTCGCCCCGCCCCCACCCGAACTCGCCGCCCTCTGCACTGAAATCGCCGTCGTCCGCCACGAAGGCTCCCACGCCCGCCCCCTCACCTCACGCCCCGACGTCGTCGAGGAGTTCGACTCCCCCACCCTCCGCGCCCTCCTTCCCCAACTCATCCGCAAATGGAATCCCGCCGCCGTCCAGCTTGAGTTCACCCAACTCGCCCAATACGCCTCCTCCTGCGGCACCGTCCCCACCATCATGGTCGAGCACGACGTCACCCTTGACCTCTACGCCCAACTCCTCAGCGACAAAGACGATTGGGAAACCCGCCAGCAATTCGACCGCTGGACCTCCTTCGAGCGCGACGCCTGGACCCGCGTCTCCCGCGTGGTCGTCATGTCCGATAAGGACGCCCGCACCATCTCCCAGCCCAACGCCCTCGTCCTCGCCAACGGCGTCGATCTCGATCGCTTCACTCCCTCACCAGACGAACCCGAACCCCGCCGCCTCCTCTTCATCGGCTCCTTCGCCCACCTCCCCAACGTCATGGCCCTCGACTGGTTCCTCCGCGAAGCCTGGCCCCTCCTCCCCTGCTACACCCTCCACATCATCGCCGGCAAACAACCCGAATTCTTCCTCGAACGCTACCGCGACCGCGTCCACCCGCCGCTCCAACAGCCCGGCATCGAACTCGAAGCCTTCGCCTCCGACCCCCGCCCCGCCTACCGCCGCGCCGCCGTCGTCATCGCTCCCCTGCTCGCTAGCGCCGGCACCAATATCAAAATCATGGAAGCCATGGCCATGGGAAAAGCCGTCGTCACCACCCCCGGCGGCGTCAACGGCCTCGACGACCTCCACCCCTACGTCTCCATCGCCGAATCAGGCGCAGCCTTCGCCGCCGCCGTCATCGCCCTCGAAGACCCCACCCTCCGCCGCCAACGCGAACAAGCCGCCCGCACACAAGTCGCCGCTCTCTACGGCTGGCAGGCCATCGGCGAAAAACAGAAACAGCTCTATCAGAGCTTGATGCCCAAGCAAGCGTAGTCGAGCGATCCGAAGAACGCTTCCCGCACGCTCGCCGGCAACTCCATCAGCGCCGGCATCGAATCCGCCGCCTTCCCCAACCGCATCACCTCGATCCGCCCCAACCCCGCTTCCTCGAAGTAAAACGCCAGAAGCGCCGGAGGAATCGGCCGCGTATGCGTCGGGTCAATATAGAAATGCGTCGCGAAGATCGCCAGACACTCCGGATTCGGCGTCTCGGCAATAAAACACCCGCCCCGCTTCAACTTCGCCGCCACCAGCTTCACCAGCCGCAACGCGTCCGCCGCGGTCAAATGTTCCACCACCTGCGCGCAAAAAAACCCGCCCAGCGAACCGTCGCTCAGCGCTTCCAGGTAGCCAAATAAATCCCCCTGCTCCACCTCCAACCCCTGCTCCCGGCACAACGCCACCAACTCCCGCGACGCCTCAATCCCCCGCCCCGCAATCCCCGCCTCCCGCAGCAACCTGCTCGGCCGTGAAGTCAAACCGCTGGAGGCCGAAGAGAAGCCGAAGCAGGTGGCGATCATC
>JAFLBB010000169.1 GCA_017304135.1 Acidobacteriota bacterium
GGAGGACATCGTGAAAGCGCCGCGCAGTTACACGGGGAAATTTCTGGCGCCGGTGCTGAAGAAGGCGGACGGCAAGCCGAGGAAGAGCAGCGGGGCGAGCGAGGCGGCGGAGAGGGAGAGCGTGGCGGTGCGGGCGAAGAGCCGGCGCGAGAGGGACACGAATGGCCTCCTTGGCTGGCTGGGTTTAGCGTAGCAGGGGTGGTGTGGGGGAACAAAGGGGCGGGGTGGGGTGTCTGAGAGAGGTGATGGTGATGCGTGGGATGGTGAGTTACCGGGTGGTGGCGGTGGGGTATTTGGTGGCTTGGGTCGCGATGGACCAACTCGTTCTTCGGAGCAAGGGAGTCATCGGGGAGCCGGTATGCTTTGATCCTCGATACATGTGGGAGACAGTCCCGGCTTGGAGGATCGTGGCTTCATTGATCTCGGTTGCCACGACGTTTTCCCTGGTTGGCCTGAGCCTCGGCCTGAACCGAGCTGCGCCACGATGGTGTGCGCTGATCTGTCTGCTGGCGTTGCTACCTGATGTAGAGCACTATCTCGCTCTTCGGTGGCCCTGCATGAACCTTGTCGAGCGGTTGGTTTACTGGGCCTGGGTCGCGGTGCATGCCTTGATGTCCCTGCAGCACGTGGCGCGTTGGGGCGAGCGGCCGGGCAAGTAGCTGGTTCGTCTACCCCCAATACGTCTCGCCCGGAGCCAGGTGGGCTTTGGCGACGTCGGGGTTGAGTTCGATGCCTAGGCCGGGGCGGTCGTGGACTTCGATGTAGCCGTCCTTGATGTAGGGGCCGTCGAGGAGGAGGAGTTTGTCCATCCAGTCGCCTTTGCCGGTGACGGTTTCGCACGCGAGGAAGTCGCGGATGGAGCCGGCCCACTGGGCGTTGGCGTAGGTGTTCACCTGCGAGCCGGTGTTGTGGGTGGCCATGGGGAGGTTGTAGACCTCGGCGAAGTCGGCGATGCGCTTGGTCTCGAGGAAGCCGCCGGAGTTGCGGAGGTCGGGGTGGAGGATGTCGGCGCCCTGGTAGATGATGAAGTCCTTGAAGCCCTGGCGGCGGGCGGTGTTTTCGCCGGTGCAGATGGGGACTTTGGAGCTTTCGCAGAGGCGGGTCCAGGAAGTGGTGTATTCGACGCCGAGGGGGTCTTCGAGCCACAGGGGCTTGATGGCCTCGACGGCTTCGGCGATTTGGATGCCGGTGCGGAGGTCGTATTCCCAGTGGCAGTGGACCATGATGTCGTGGTCCCAGCCGATGGCTTCGCGGCAGTTCTCGAAGCCCTTCTGGATGTTGAGGAACTCGCGGGTGGTGAGGACGCGGTTGGCGAGGTCACGCGCTTTGTCTTCGGCGGGGCGGGTGTGGGGGAAGCCGAATTTGTGGGCGGTGAAGCCGGCGGGGTCGGCCTTGACCTTGTCGGCCCATTCGCGGCAGGAGGCCTTGTCGAGCATGTTGCGCGGGGCGGCGTGGTCATAGACGCGGGTGCGTTTGCGGAACTGGCCGCCGAGGAGTTTGGAAGAGGGCTGGTTGAGGAGTTTACCGGCGAGATCCCAGAGGGCCATGTCGATGCCGGAGGCGGCGCGCATGAAGGTGTGGGCGGAGCCGTCAGTACGGGAGCCGGAGAGGTTGGAGGAGCCTTCGCCGAGGGTGGTGTAGAGGACGTCGATCTCGAGCGGGTCTTTGCCGACGAGCCAGGGCTTCAACGAGAGGATCTGTTCCTTGACGCCGAAGCCGGGGGTGCCGTAGGCCTCGGCGATGCCGTACATGCCGTTGTCGGCGGTAATCTTCACGAGGACGTAGGTGCGGCCGCCCTGGAGCGTCATCGTCTGAACGTCCTTGATTTTGTGGCGGCCCTTCTGTTGCGCGGAGAGAGTGTGGTAGCGGCTGAGGAAGGGCGCGGCGGCGGCAGCGGCGAGGAACTGACGGCGGGAGATCGGCATGGTGTGGGCGAGACTATCACACTTCATGGGGTGCTTTCGGGGCGTGCTTACCGCAAGCCGATGACGAGCAGCAGGGAGACGGCGATGGAGAGGCCCATGGCGCGGAAACCGATGGTGCGGAGGGGTGTGGCCATGGCTTCTGGGGTGTGGAGCGTTTTGAGTTCGTAGGCGTGCACAGCGGCGGGCAGGAGCATGGCGGCGGCGAGCCAGGGGCTGAGGAATCCGGCGGCGAGGGCGAGGGGGAGGAGGGCTGCTTGCATCCAGGCGGCGGCGCGGAAGAAGGCCACGGATTCGGGTTTTTTTGTTTTGGCGGCGATGCGGGCTTCGAGGCGGGCGTGGACGACGAGGATGCCGGCCGCGGCCTGCGCGGCTGAGAGCAGCCAGAGCCAACAGGCCCAGGTGGTGACGGAGTGCATGAGCGAGAGTGAGACGGCGAGTCCGGTGGAGGTGAGGCCGAAGGCGCTGGCGATCTGGAGACCGATGGAACGCTGGCGGTTGTGGACGGTCATCCAGACGGCGTAGGCGGTGAGGGCGATGGAGCCGGTAGCGAAGGCCGTGAGCCAGGTGAGTTGCCAGCGCAGCAGGAGGAGCGCGCCGCTGAGGGCGATGAGGGGGATGAGGGCGAGGATCCAGCGGCGGGCGAGTGGCGTTTCGGGTTTGGGGTCGCGCCAGACATACTTTTGGCGGGCGAGCACGACGAAGGGTTCGCGGATGAGGAACATGGCGGCGGCGACGATGAGGGTGGGCGCCACGGACCAGTGCCAGCGCCAGGCGATGAGGAGGGCGCAGACGGCGGGCTGGGCGAGCATGGAGATGGCGCCGTGCTCGCGCGGCCAAAGCGACGGGGATTTGTCCGGCCGGGATGCGCCAGGATGCATGTACAGGCAGCTTACCGCAGGCGGGCGGTTTCGCTGGCGGCGAGGAGGTAAGCGCCGGTGCCCCAGGTTTCCGAGCCGAGGCGTACGTTGCGGTAGTAGGCGCGGTCCTTGGGCACGGTTCCGGCGGAGACGCCGAGGACGCGGCCTTCCTTCACATAGCCTTCGTTGATGCCTTTCCAAGCCTTGTGCGCCATCGACGAATGGCGGGCCGGGATGGCCTGGTGGCGCACAAGTTTGAGCACGCCATACACGACCATGGCGGTGGCGGAGGTTTCGGCGTAGCTGGTGGGGTCGTCGAGCACAGTGTGCCAGAGGCCGTGGGCGTCCTGCGTTTGCTTGAGGCCGGCGAGCATCTTTTCGGCGATGTGGAGCAGCGGCTCGTAGTCCGGGTGCATGGGTTCGAGCACTTCGAGCACGTCGGCGATGGACATGAGGACCCAACCATTGCCGCGAGCCCAGAGATCCTTCGTGCGATCGCCGGATTGCCAGTCCCACATGTGGTAGAAGAGGCCGGTTTTCTCATCCTGGAGGTGGCGTGCGTAGACGACGATTTGGCGAGCGGCGTCGCGGACGTGCTCCGGTTGCTTGTGCTTCTGGCCGTAGTGTGTGAGCAGCGGGCAGGCCATGTAGAGGGTGTCGACCCAGAGTTGATGGCTGCCCTGCCAGTGGCCGAGTCCGCCTTCGGGGCTGCGCTCCATCTCCCCGGAGATGAACTGGACGGTGCGGCGGGCGATTGCTTCATAGGCGGGCTTGGGGCGGAGGTCGTGGAGCAGATAGATGGCCGCGCTGGGCGCCCAGTGGCCGCAGTAGCCGGTGTGTTCGCCGAGAACGCCGCGGTTGATGCCAAGCAGTGTGCCGGCGTCCTGCTTGAGATGGTGGTCGGCCCAGGCTTCGAGGAAGTCAGTGTAGCGCGGGTCGCGGACGCGTTCGTGGAACTTGGCGAGGCCCATCATTTGCACACCTTCGCCCCAGTTGTAGGCGATGGATTCGACGGGCGTCTGGGTGAGGCGGTCGGCCACTCCGCGGGCGCGGTCGGCGTAGGGGTCGGTTTGGGCCGCGAGGGTGAGAGCGAAGAGGAAGGCGCTAGCAATCCGGCTGGCCATAGTATTTTCCGGGACCATGTTTGCGGAGGAAGTGCTTGTCGAGCAGGGCCTGCGACAAGGGGTGAGTGCGGCCGAGCATGACGGCCTGCGCGGTGATGTGGGCGATCTCTTCGAGGACAACGGCGTTGTGCGCGGCATCGGCGGCTGATGTGCCCCAGGCGAAGGGGCCGTGGTTGGCGACGAGGACGGCGGGCACCTGGAGCGGGTCGAGGTGGGCGAAGCGGCGGACGATGACGAGGCCGGTGTTGTGCTCGTAGGCGGTGGCGATCTCCTCATCGGTCATGACGTCGGTGACGGGCACGGGCCCGTAGAAGTAATCCGCGTGGGTGGTGCCGGTGCAGGGGATCTCCTGGCGCGACTGGGCCCATGCGGTCGCATGGCGCGAGTGGGTGTGGACAACCCCGCCGATGGATTCGAACGCGCGATAGAGGACGAGGTGGGTGGCGAGGTCGGAAGAGGGGCGGAGGTCGCCTTCGACTTTCGCGCCGTCGAGCGAGACGACGACGAGGTCGCGCGCGGTCATTTTCTCGTAAGGCACGCCGCTGGGTTTGATGACGACAAGGCCGCGCTCGCGATCGATGCCGCTGACGTTGCCGAAGGTGTACAGGACGAGGCCGCGGCGGACGATTTCGAGGTTGGCTTCGAGGACCTCTTCGCGCAGATGGTCGAGGCTCATGCCTTGCCGCTCCGCACGTGCTCGCCGATTTCGCGGAGGCGAGGCAGGATGGCGCCGACGGCGACGGGTTCGCTCGATGCCTGGCCGAAGCTGAAGTAGAGCTTGGAGTAGAGTTCGAACACTTCGGCGCTGGTGCGCGCTTCGGCGGTGTCGGGCTCAATGGTGCGGAACTTCGGGCAGAGGGCGTCCTGGGCTTGCTCGACGGTGGCAAACGTGCCGGCGGCGAGGAAGGCGAAGATGGCCGAGCCGAGGCTGGTGACGTCGGATTCGGGCACGAGGACGGGCTTGTTGAGGACGTTGGCGTAGACGCGGTTGAGGACTTCGTTTTTACGCGGGATACCGCCGCCGTTGATGATGCGGTGGATGGGCGTACCGCCTCGCTCCATGCGTTCGAGGATGATGCGGGTGTGGAAGGCGGTGCCTTCGATGGCGGCGAAGAGCTCGTCGGCGGCGGTGTGGGTGAGCTTCCAGCCGAAGGTTGCGCCGCCGAGTTCGGGGTTGACGAGCACGGTGCGGTCACCGTTGTCCCAGGTGAGGCGGAGGAGTCCGGTTTGGCCGGACTTGTAGTGAGCGATTTCGGTGGAGAGATCACCGGCATTGGTTCCGGCGCGGCGGGCGATCGCGTCGAAGATGTCGCCGGTGGCGGAGAGACCGGCTTCGACGCCGGTCATAGCGGGATGGACGGAGCCGGGCACGACGCCGCAGACGCCGCGGATGAGGCGCGTTTCGGGGCTGGCGGCGATGATGCAGGTGGAGGTGCCGACGACGTTGACGACATCGCCGACGCGGCAGTTGGCGCCGATGGCGTCCCAGTGGGCATCGAAAGCGCCGACGGGGATGGGGATGCCGGCGCGGAGGCCGAGCTTCTCGGCCCACTCGGGCGCGAGGTGGCCGGCGAGTTGATCGGAGGTGGCGTAGCGGCCCTTGATTTTGGCGCGCACACCGTCGAGGACGGGGTCGACGGCGGTGAGGAAATCCTCGGGCGGGAGGCCGTCCCACTTGGGGTTCCACATCCACTTGTGGCCCATGGCGCAGATGCTGCGGGGGAGGGCATCGAGGTCGCGAATGCCGCAGAGGGTGGCGGCGACCATGTCGCAGTTTTCGAGGGCGGTGGCGAAGCGGGAGCGCTTGTCGGGGTTGTGGCGGAGCCAGTGGAGGAGCTTGGAGAAGCCCCATTCGGAGCTGTAGGCGCCGCCGCACCAGTCGATGGCTTCGACGCCGAGTTTGTGGGCGGTTTCGGTGATGAGGAGGGCTTCGCGCCAGGAGCGGTGGTCGCACCAGAGATAGTAGTCGTTGAGCGGCGAGAGGTTCTCATCGACGGGAATGACGCTGGAGCCGGTGGTGTCGAGGGCGATGGCTTCGACCTGGTCGCCGCGGACGCCGGAGTTGGCGAGGGCGGCCCGGGTGGCCAAGGCGAGGGCGCGCATCTGGTCGTCGTGCGACTGCGTGGCGTGGTCAGGGTCGTCCTTCTTGCGGTGCAGCGGGTAGTCGGCCGTGCCCGATCCGAGCCGGCCGCGCTCGCTCTCCACGAGCGAAACGCGCACGCTCAGCGTTCCAAAATCGACTCCAGCGACAATGCTCATGCGGCCACTCCCGAGGGGCTAATTGTGACGGTAGACATCCCAACCAAGATACTTCGTTGTGGCTTCGTGGACCGCTCCGGCGCAGGTGGAGAAACTGCCCGCGACGTGGTGTTCGAAGCCCTCTTCGCAGATCATGCGGAGCAGCGATTGGAGGTTGGGGATATGAACGACGCCGGCGCCGCCGAAGGTGAGGAGCGGATCGTTGGTGAATTCGCCCTGGCCGACGTAGCCGCGGATGCAGCCGTTGTCGTCGTCGGTGGAGAAGCGGGCGAAGCTCATGGGCCCGGCCTTGACGCGGCCGACGCAGGTGCCGAAGGTGTTCTCCTTGCCGACAGTGCCGGCGATGATCTCCTGGAAGTCCATCTTCACTTCGTTGAAGAAGTGCTTGGGGAGGTTGGAGCAGTGGAAGCAGACGGCTTTGTCGGGGTCGTCGCCGTAGTTGTTGTTCCAGTCGAGGAGGGCGCTGGGGGTGCCCGAGGCGAGGCGCATGGCGTGCATGCCGATGACGCCGGCGACGTCGACTTCGCAACCGCTGGACATGAGGCCGTTGGACATCATGCTCATGATGGTGCAGGGGACGACGCCGAAGTACTCTTCCATGGAGGTCCAGCATTGGATGGCGCTGACGTCGAGGGAGTGGTCGCGCATCCAACCGTCGATGACGGCGCCCATCTTGGCCATTTTGAGCAGGGAGGCTTGGGGGATGCCGGCGGTGCTCACATAGGCGCGGATATCGTCGAGCTTGGCCTTGGTGCGGGCATCGTCGTCGCCGAGGCGCTCGACGCGGCCGAAGATCTCCGAGAGGTCGATGGGCTCGACGGTGATGCCGTTGCGCTCGAGGATCTTTTCGCTGTAGCGCACGGTATTGAACGCAGAGGGGCGCGCGCCGATGGCGCCGACGCGCATGCGGCGCAGGCCTTTCACGGTGCGGCATACAGCGGCGAACCAGTCGAGATCGCACTGGAATTGCGGGCTATCGGGGGCTTCGGTGTGGAGTGTGGTGAGCGAGTAGGGAATGCCGTATTGCTTGAGGTTGTTGCAGGCCGACATCTTGCCGCAGAAGCTGTCGCGGCGGTCGGCGATGGTCATCCTGGCGGCGGCGTCGGGGGTGGCCTGGATGAGCACGGGCACGGGGAGGTCGGCGTGGCGCAGGGTTTCGGCGATGGCCCGTTCGTCGCCGAAGTTGGGAAGAGTGACGATGATACCGTCGAGCTCGCCCGAGTGGGCGCGGAAGAGGTTGCCGCATTTGAGGGCCTCTTCGCGGGTTTCGACGGCGCCGTGTTTGGAATCGCCGGGGCCGAGAACGATGGCCTTGTGACCGGCGGCCTCGATGGCGCGGATCATCTCTTCGCGGCCGGAACGCGCCAGATGGTCAGGGAAGAAACCGCGGTTGCCCACGATCACTCCGAATGTGTTGGACATGATGAATGACCTCTATGATTTCCTGCTGGGCAGGTGGGTATAGGAGTATGCAACGCCAAGAATGAGAAGCACCGCGCCCCACCAGATGTCGGCATGCAACTCGGCCAGGACCGTTGGCTTGACGGGAGGCACGGCCAGCGAGTAGAGGCCGTAGCCGAGGATGAGTGCGCCGTAAATGGTGAGCAGCGAACCGATGAAGAACCAGATTGAGATGCCGGAATCAGAGCGCATAGGGCGTTACCAGAAGATGATGTTCAGGGCGAAGAAGACGAGCGAAACGGCCACGGCCCAGAAGGCGGGCTTCTGGAGCAGCGGGACATGCTCTTCGCTGGGGATGTCGGTGCAGCCGTAGACGAGGCCTTTCAGTTCGGACTCGGGTTTGGGCTTGGTCATGTAGCTGACGATGACGGTGACGGCGACGCAGATGATCCAGGACCAGAGGCCGCGGTACATATTCTCGGCCATGTCTTTGGCGTTGGAAGAGAGGGCGATGTAGCGGATGGCGGAGGGGTCGGCCTTGACCCAGGCCCACATGGCGATGGAGCCGACGGTGCCGCTGAGCAGTCCCCAGAAGCCGCCGGCGGGGGTGGCGCGCTTCCATAGCATGCCGAGCAGCACGGTGCCGAACAGAGGCGCGATGAAGAAGCTGAAGAGGGCCTGGACGTAATCCATAATGCTCTGGAACTGCATGACGAGGTAGGCCGTGCCGATGCTGACCAGGACGCCGAGGATGGTGCACCAGCGGCCCATGCTGACGTAGTGAGCGTCGGTGGCGTCCTTGCGCCAGATGGCGCGGTAGATGTCGTAGGTCCAGACGGTGGCGAAGGCGCTGACGTTGCCGGCCATGCCGGACATGAAGCCCGCGATGAGGGCGGTGATGCCGAGGCCCATCAAACCGGGGCCGCAGTAACGGGCGAGCATGAGGGGCAGGACTTCGTTGTAGCTGTGGCCGCCGGTGGCGACGGCTTCGGCTTCGCCGGTGAGCTTGAAGGGCAGGAGCGCGAGGCCGAGCAGGCCGGGGAGGATGACGATGAACGGGACCATCATCTTGAAAGCCGCGCCGATGATGGGAGCCATCTTGGCCGAGCGCAGGTCCTTGGCGGCGAGCACGCGCTGGACGACGAGGAAGTCAGTGGTCCAATAGCCGAAACTGATGACCCAGCCGAGGCCGAGGACGATGCCGGTCCAGTGAATGCCCATCGGGTTGTCGTTGAACGAGCCGAGGGTGGACCAGGCGTGTGTGTAGCTGTCAGAGCCGAGGTTAGCGATGATCCTGGCCTTGAGGCCGGCGAAGCCGCCCGATTCGATCAGGCCAAGGATGGGGATGAGCATGGCGCCGAACCAGATGAGGAAGAACTGCAGGACCTCATTGAAGATGGCCGAGCGGAGGCCGCCGAGGGCGACGTAGATGGCGACGGTGATCGACGAGACCCAGATGCTGAAGTTGATGTCCCAGCCGAGGACGACCTTCATCACGAGGGCCATGGAGTACATGTTGATGCCCGACATGAGGACGGTCATGAAGGCGAAGGTGACGGCCGAGAGCAGGCGCGAGGGTTCGCCGAAGCGGAGTTGGAGATAGCCGGGGACGGAGTGGGTTTTGGAGATGTAATAGAACGGCATCATGACGATGCCGAGAAAGAGCATGGCGGGGATGGCGCCGATCCAATACCAGTGCACGGAGAGGATGCCGTATTGGTAAGCAGCGGCGGCCCAGCCCATGAGTTCGAGCGAGCCGAGGTTGGCGGAGAGGAAGGAGAGGCCGGCGATCCAGGCCGTCATTTCGCGGCCGGCGAGGAAGAAGTCGTCGCCCGTGGAGGAGCTTTCCTTGAGGTAGTAACCGATATAGAGGACGAAGGCGAAGTAAATACAAATGATCGCCATGTCGAGCGGGGAGAGGGCGATGAGATGAGTCATGGCTGGGTGTGAGCGGGCGTGTCGATCCAGGGCCTCTGCAAGTGCTTACATAACATATATGCAGGGCCGGGAGATGTCAATCGAAACGCGGCGAGTGTCGGCGCGGCGCGTTATGCGGGCGACTGGAACTGGAAGGGGTCGGCGCCGAGGGCGCCGGTGAGCTCATCCAGATAGGCGGGCGACGAGGCACGAGCCAGCTCAGCGCGGGCGTTGGCGAGGCGTTGGGCGACGTCGATGTGGGAGGAGGCCGCGCCGACGGTGCCGCCGCGGAAGTTCTC
>JAFLBB010000170.1 GCA_017304135.1 Acidobacteriota bacterium
TGGGGGCGAGGGTCATGCCGCGGGCGAGGTCGGTGGCTTCGACGGCGGCGAGGTTGACGGCGGTGCGCTGTCCGGCGGTGGCTTCGGGGGCGGCGTCGCCGTGGACCTGGAGACCGCGGACGCGCAGGGTGCGGCCAAGGGGATGAACTTCGACTTCGTCGTCGACGCGGAGGCGGCCGGAAATAAGGGTTCCGGTGACGACGGTGCCGAAGCCCTTGAGGGTGAAGGAACGGTCGATGGGGAGGCGGAGGGGGCGGGCGGAGGATTTGCCTTCGATGCGGGAGGCGAGGGCGAGGAGGGCGGATTTGAGGTGGTCGAGGCCGGCGCCGGTTTTGGCGGAGACGGGGAGGATGGGGGCGCCGTCGAGGAAGGAGCCGCGGACGAAGTCTTCAGCTTCGAGGCGGACGAGGCCGGTGAGGTCGGGGGAGACGAGGTCGGATTTGGTGATGATGATGAGGCCGTGGCGGATGCCGAGGAGGCGGCAGATGTCGAAGTGCTCGCGGGTTTGCGGCATGATGGACTCGTCGGCGGCGATGACGAGGAGGACGGCGTCGATGCCGCCGGCGCCGGCGAGCATGTTGCGGACGAAGCGTTCGTGGCCGGGGACGTCGATGAAGGCGGCGCGGAGGGCGTGGGGGGGAGTGCCCAGGATAAGATGGGCAAACCCGAGGTCAATGGTGATGCCGCGACGTTTTTCTTCTTCCCAACGGTCGGGTTCGATGCCGGTGAGGGCGCGGACGAGGGCGGATTTGCCGTGGTCGATGTGGCCGGCGGTGCCGAGTACGAGGTGCTTCATGCGCGGGGTGATCGTACTTATCATGGCAGGGGTTGTGGGGTGGGGGCAGTTTCCGCCGGCGCCGGGGACTGCTCCGCCGGTGGTTGCACCGGAGCCGGGGGTGGTGGAGCAGCAGGCGGTGCAGGAGACTCCGACGTTTACGGCTGGGGTTTCGATGGTGCGGGTGGATGCGCAGGTGGTGGAGGGGCGGCGGGTGGTGGGGGAGCTGACGAAGGACGACTTCGAGGTTTTCGATCAAGGCGCGGCGCGGCCGGTGGAGTACTTCGGGCGCGAGGCGGAGCCGCTGCATTTGGTGTTGCTGCTGGACGTGAGCGGGAGCATGAAGAAGCTGCTGGAGCAGATGGCGGCGGCGTCGAAGCAGGCGCTGGGGCAGTTGCGGGCCGAGGACACGGTGGCGGTGATTGCTTTTGGGCGGACGAGTGTGACGAAGCTCGAGTTTTCGCGCGATAAAGGGGACGCGGCGGCGGCGGTGGGGGCGGCGCGGTTTGAGAAAGAGGTGGGGGCGGGGACGCTGTTGAATCCGGCGATTGTGGAGGCGGCGAAGTACATGCGCGAGAAGGCGGCGGGGCAGCCTGGGCGGCGGGCGCTGCTGGTGTTTACGGACAACGATTCGGTGAACTACCAGGCACCGGACCGGGAGGCGCTGGAGGCTTTGCTGGCGGCGGACACGGTGTTGAGCGCGATTGTGCCGGCGGGTGCGAAGGCGCCGGATGCAAAGAGGTCGGCGTTTGCGAATCCGGATTTCTCGGCGGCGGATGTGTTCAAACTGGCGCGGGAGTCGGGCGGGGAGGTGTTGGAGGCGGGTAAGGGTGAGGCGTTGGGGGAGATGGTGGAGCGCATCCGGACGCGGTACAGCCTGCATTACCGTGCGCCGGAGGGGGGTGCGGCGGGGTTTCGGCGGATTGAGGTGCGGTTGAGCGCGGGGGCGCGGGCGAGGTGGAAGAAGGCGGAGGTGCGGGCGCGGGCGGGGTATGTGGCGAGGTGAGGGGGTGACATGCGCCGCACATGTTTCTATGCTGGAAGCATGTCGAAGATGATTCAGATCCGGGACGTTCCCGAGGAATTGCACGGTACGCTCAAGGCGCGGGCGGCGCGGGAGGGGATGAGTCTTTCCGATTACCTGAAGCGCGAGTTGCAGCGGACGGTGGCGCGGCCGACGATGCGGGAGTGGTTGGAGCGAGTGAGCACTCTCAAGCCTGTGGCAGCGAGCAAGTCTTCGGCGCAGATGATCCGCGAGGTGCGCGAATCGCGATGATCGTGCTCGATGCGTCAGTGGTCGTGGAGTTGCTGAGGGGTGGTCCGCTGGCAGGGCGCATCGGAGAGGAGCTGTTGTCTGAGGATGGTCCGATGCTGGCGCCGCACCTGTTGGACTTGGAAGTGCTGAGTGCGTTTCGGAACCTGGCGCATGGGAAACGGATCGACTCGCACCAGATGGGGCAAATCCTTGAGACGCTGGCAGCGCTTCCGGTGGAGCGGTGTCCGCATCTTGGGCTGTCGGAGCGAGTGTGGGAATTGCGGCACAACTTTACTGTGTATGATGCGGCGTACATCGCGCTGGCCGAGGTTTCGGGGGGAACGCTGTTCACGTGCGACGCGAAGCTACGCAAAGGGCACCGGGCGCGGGTGAAGGTGTTTGCGGAATGAAGAAGCGGGATAGCGAAAAGACTAAGGGGCCAGAGAGTGGGCGCCGCACTCATGCGAGTGCGGAAGAGCGAGACCGGCTTGGCGCTGCGAGGTGGCGCGACCGTGCTGTCGGCGAGGAGTGAGCGTAGGTTCACGCCGCCTCTGATACGCTGCATCTGATGAAAGACCGGATGGATGAGGTATTGCGGCGGAAGGCGGCGGCGCTGGCGGGGGGCGGGGCGGAGCGCGCGGCGCGGCAGCATGCCGAGGGGAAGCTGACGGCGCGGGAGCGGATTGAACTGCTGCTGGACGAAGGCACGTTCGAGGAGATGGACGCGCTGGTGCGGCATCGTTGCCAGGAGTTTGGGATGAGTGAGCAGGTGATTGACGGCGACGGGTTCGTCACCGGCTACGGGCTCATTCACGGGCGGCTGGCGTATGTGTATGCGCAGGACTTCACGGTGTTTGGCGGGTCGTTGTCAGAGGCCAACGCTCGGAAGATCGTGAAGATCATGGACCTGGCGCTGAAGAACGGCGCGCCGGTGATCGGGTTGAACGATTCGGGCGGGGCGCGGATTCAGGAAGGCGTGGTTTCGCTGGGCGGGTATGCGGACATTTTTCTCCGCAATACGCTGGCGAGCGGGGTGGTTCCGCAGATTTCGGCGATTATGGGGCCGTGCGCGGGGGGCGCCGTGTATTCGCCGGCGATCACGGATTTCATTTTCATGGTGGCGGGCTCGAGCTACATGTTTGTGACGGGTCCGGATGTGATCAAGACGGTGACGCATGAGGAAGTCACGAAAGAAGAGCTGGGCGGGGCTCAGACGCACAACAACGTGAGCGGCGTGGCGCATTTTCAAGCGCCGAACGATGGGGCGTGTTTGCGGCAGATCCGGCGGTTGTTCACCTACATTCCGCAGAACAACACGGACGAGGCGCCGCGGCGGGCGACGAACGATCCGGTGGATCGCGAAGACGCGGCGCTGGATCACATTGTGCCGCTGGAGTCGAACCAGCCGTACAACATCAAAGATGTGATTCACCGCGTGGTGGACGATGGGGAGTTCTTCGAGGTGCAGGAGCACTATGCGCGGAACATCGTGGTAGGGTTCGCGCATCTGGATGGGCGGCCGGTGGGGGTTGTGGCGAATCAGCCGGCGCACCTGGCGGGGTGTCTCGATATTGACTCGTCGGTGAAGGGGGCGCGGTTTGTGCGGTTCTGCGACGCGTTCAACATTCCGATTGTGACGTTTGAGGATGTGCCGGGATTTTTACCGGGGACGGGGCAGGAGTTTGGCGGCATCATCCGGCAGGGGGCGAAGCTGCTCTATGCCTATGCCGAAGCGACGGTGCCGAAGATCACGGTGATTACGCGGAAGGCGTATGGCGGGGCGTATTGCGTGATGGGGTCGAAGCATCTTCGCACGGATGTGAACTATGCGTGGCCGACGGCGGAGATTGCGGTGATGGGGGCCGAGGGGGCGGTGAACATTGTCTACCGGCGCGAACTGGCGGCGGCGGAGGACAAGGAGGCGGTGCGGAAGGCGAAGACCGATGAGTTCAATAACCGGTTTGCGAGCCCGTTTGTGGCGGCCGAGAACGGATTCATCGATGACGTGATTGTGCCGAGGGAGACGCGGGGGAAGTTGATCCGGGCGCTGCGGATGTTGGAGAACAAGGTGGACACGATGCCGCGGAAGAAGCACGGGAACATTCCGTTGTAGGGGGGGTGGCGCTTGCTGACGCGCGCGGCTCCGTCACGGTGTGCGGGCGTGCTCAGAGCAGGGGTTTGACTTCGACCTTGTTGTAGACGGCGCGGGTCTGTTCGAGGGTGGCGAAGCTGATGCCGGGTAGGGTGGCCGAGGCGGTGCCGGCGGCGACGCCCCAGCGGGCGGCATCGGCGAAGTCGTCCTTTTGCATCATGGCCCAGGCGAAGGCGGCATCGAGGGCGTCACCGGCGCCGATGGGGCAGACAGCGTCGACCATGGGGGGCGTGATTTCGTAGATGGATTTGCCGTCGGTGATGAGCGCGCCGCGGCTGCCGAGGGAGAGCAACCCGTAGGTTGCGCCCATGCGCTGGATTCGCTCGACGGCTTCGCGGAACTGCTGGCGGGTGATGAGGGACTTGTTGAGCAGGGCTTCGGCTTCCTGCTGGTTGGGGGCGACGACGGTGGGCTGTTCCTCAAGGATGGCCTGGAGAAATTCGCCGTCGGTGTCGACGTAGGTGTGCACCTTGTGGGCCTTGGCGCGGCGGATGAGGTGGCAGTAGAAGTCGACCTTGACGCCGGGGGGGAGGCTGCCGCACAGGAGGAGCCACTTGGCCTTGGGCAGGGCGGCTTCGACGGCTTCTTCGAAGCGCTTCAGCTCGCGTGAAGAGATGTGGGGGCCGGGTTCATTGAGTTTGACGGTGAGGCCGTGTTTGTCGGTGATGATGAAGTTGGAGCGAATGGCCTGTTTGATGGGGACGGCGACGTAGGGGAAGCCGAGACGTTTGAGGTCCTCTTCAAAGCGGCGACCGCTGGAGCCGCCGGTGGGAACGATGGCGAGGGTGGGGGCGCCGAAGCTGTTGACGACGATGGAGGAGTTCAAGCCGCGTCCGCCGGCGGCTTCGCCCCTGGAGAGGATGTAGCCGCGATCTTCGAAGGCCAGCCTGTCGACGCTGATGATGCGGTCGATGGCCGGGTTGATGGTGACGGTGACGATCAAGCCTTTCAATTGTAGCGAAGGGACTGGGGGAGCGAAGAACGGGCGGATGCTACCCTGTGCTTTGGGTTCCTCCCCTCCCTTGCGCGCATGGCTGGCCTTGGCGTCTGTGTCCTTTTTCTGGGGCACGACGTACTTGGGGATTCGTGTAGCGCTGGAGTCGTTTCCGCCGTTGCTGCTGGTGTGTTTCCGGTTTTGCGCGGCGGGGGTGTTGATGCTGGCGATTTGCCGGGCGATGGGGTTGAAGATGCCGACGCGGCGGGGGGCGCTGTGGTCGCTGGGGCACGGGATGCTGATCCTGGGCGTGGGGAACATGGCGTTGACGACGGCGGAGTTGTATGTGGCCTCGAGCCTGGCGGCGTTGATCATCGCGGCGTCGCCGTTCTGGCTGGTGGGGATGGAATCGCTGATGCCGAACGGGGAAAAACTGCGTACGCCGACGCTGGTGGGGATGGCGATCGGGCTGGGCGGGGTGGCGCTGCTGATGGTGCCGGGGATGATGGAGCATGGTTTTGCGGGCAATGAGTGGAAGGGGTTCCTCATTCTGCACGTGGGGATTGTGAGCTGGACGCTGGGGTCGTTGATTCAGAAGCGGTACGACACGGGGGCGGACCCGATGGTGAACGCGGCGATGCAGCAGTTGGGGGCGGGGTTGCTGTACGTGATTCCGGCGCTGGTGTTGCCGCAGAAGGCGGTGGTGTGGGACACGAAGGGGCTGGCGGCGATTGGGTATCTGATCGTGTTTGGGTCGATTGTGGGCTACAGCAGCTACATCTATGCGCTGACGCACATGCCGGTATCGCTGGTGTCGGTGTATCCGTATCTGAACGTGATTGTGGCGGCGGTGTTGGGGTGGCTGGCGTATCGCGAGCCGTTTGGGCCGAAGGAGATTGCGGCGATGACGGTGATCTTCGCGGGCGTGGGGGTGGTGAAGCGTTTCAGCGCGAAGCCGGGGCGGAGGTGAGGGCTACTGTTCCTTTTCGATGATCTTTGAGCCGAGCGCGCCGCCGATGGCGGGCAGGGCGGTGAAGAAGAGGAAGGCGACGAAGAGGACGAAGATGAGGAGGGTGGCGAGGCCTTGGGGGGATTCGAGGATGCGGAGGGCTTCCTGCATGTTGGCGTCGTCGCGTGAGGCGGAGCTTTCCATCTGTTCGCGGAGGATGGCGCCGAGGCCGCCCTGGCCGGAGACGGCGACCATCTTCATGGCGAAGACGATCATGGAGATGACCCAGTAGAAGAGCCCGGTCATCCAGCCCATGCGGGCGCCGGCGCGTGTGGCGAGGAACTGGCCGGAGCGGCGGTGGTAGACGTAGACGGCGACAAAGCCCGAGCCGAGGAGCGTGAGCAGCAGCCAGAAGACGGAGAGGACGCCTAGGGGGAGAGACGAGAGGACGCTGGCGGCGACGGCGCAGAAGAGGCAGATGCGGACGGCGGGGCGGTTGTGGAAGTTGATGGCGGTGGGGAAGGCCGGCTCATCGGCGGTGAGGACAGGCGGGGCGAGCAATGGTTCGTCCAGAACCTCATGCGGATCCGGGGCGTGGACATCGGGAAGCTCGCGCTGAGGCTTGCCGCAACGATGGCAAAACAACGCATCTTCGGGCAGTTGTGCCCCGCAACTACAGAACTCCACCACGCCTTCAGCATATCCTAGTTAGTTCATCCAGCCATGAAACCAATCACATTACTCGTACTGTCGAAACCGACCGCGCGCCACCTGGCGTTGCTGGACAAGCTGCCGCATTCGACGCGGATTGTCGTGGGCGATAACCCGGAGATGTTCGCCGAGGCCGCGCCGGAGGCGCAGGTGTTGATGAACGGGATGATGCCGAAGACGCTGTTTCACGATGTCTTCGTGCAGTGCAAGAACCTGCAGTGGGTGCACTCGTTGTCGGCGGGTTTGGAGAACTCGCTGTTTCCGGAGCTGGTGGCCAGCCCGCTGCCGATGACGAATTCGCGGGGAGTGTTTGCGCGGTCGCTGGCGGAGTGGGTGATCACGGGGTGTCTGTATTTCGATAAGTTTCTGGCGCGGCTGGCGGCGCAGAAGGCGGCGCATGAGTTTAAGGCGTTCGAGGTGGAGGAGTTGCACGGCAAGACGATGGGGATTGTGGGCTACGGGCGCATCGGGCAATTGACGGCGGAGCGGGCGAAGGCGTTCGGGATGAAGGTGATCGCGCTGCGGAAGCGGCCGGAGTTGTCGCACGGGGATCACAACATTGACGCGACGTACACGCCGGATCAGTTGGAGCGGTTGATGGGGGAGAGCGATTTCGTGGTGTGCGCGGCGCCGTTGACGCCGGACACGGAGGGGTTGATCAGCGCGAAGGTGATCGCGGCGATGAAGCCGACGGGGGTGTTCGTGAACGTCGGGCGCGGGGCGGTGGTGGATGAGGAGGCCTTGACTGTAGCGCTGCAGCAGAAGAAGATTCGAGGGGCGGCGCTGGATGTGTTCGTGACCGAGCCGCTGCCGCAGGAGTCGCCGCTGTGGGACCTGGACAACGTGCTGATTTCGCCGCACTCGGCTGATCATACGGCGACGTGGCTCAATGATGCGATGGAGTTGTTCGTGGAGAATTTTGACCGCTTTGTGCATGGCCACCCGTTGAAGAACGTGGTGGACAAGGCGGCGGGATATTAAGAGACGGGAGGTCTTCGGGATGAAGATCACAGCTTTGATGCTGGCCGGGTTGCTGGCCACTGCCGGGATGGCGGGGGCGCAGACCTACACGCCGGCGCCGGAGAACTTGAAGGCGCGCGAGTGGTTTCAGGACGCGCGGTTCGGGATGTTCATTCACTGGGGCGTCTACAGCGTTCTGGAAGACGGCGAGTGGGTGATGAACAACCGCAAGATTCCGATCTCGGAGTATGAGAAGCTGCCGCCGAAGTTCAACCCGGTGAAGTTCAACGCGGCGGAGTGGGTGGCGCTGGCCAAGGCGGCGGGGATGAAGTACATCACGATCACGAGCAAGCATCATGACGGGTTTGCGATGTTCGCGACGAAGCAATCGAAGTGGAACATCGTGGATGTGACGCCCTACAAGCGCGATCCGTTGAAGGAGCTGGCCGAGGAGTGCCGCAAGCAGGGAATCAAGCTGTTCTTCTACCATTCGCACCTGGACTGGACGCATGCGGATTACTATCCGCGGGGGCGGACGGGGCAGGCGTCGGGGAGGGCGGAGTCGGGCGACTTCAACAAGTACCTCGATTTCATGGACGCGCAGTTGACGGAGCTGTTGACCAACTATGGGCCGATCGGCGGGATCTGGTTTGACGGCTGGTGGGACAAGCGCGATGCGAACTGGCGGCTGGAGCAGACCTACCGGCTGATCCACAAGCTGCAGCCGGCGGCGCTGGTGGGCAACAACCATCATGTGAAGCCGTTTGAGGGCGAGGATTTCCAGATGTTTGAAAAAGACCTGCCGGGGAAGAACACGGCCGGGCATAGCGCCGATTCGGTGATCGGGAACCTGCCGCTGGAGACGTGCGACACGATCAACAAGGCGTGGGGTTATAACGCGAAGGACAAGTCGCTGAAGAGCACGAAGGACCTGATCCAGTATGTGGTGCGGGCGGCGGGGTATGGGGCGAACTTTTTGCTGAACGTGGGTCCTAAGCCGGATGGCACGATTCAGGAGGAGTTCACGGTGCGGCTGAAGGAGATCGGGCAGTGGATGAAGACGAACGGCGAGGCGGTGTATGGAACGCGTGGTGGGCCGGTGGGTCCGCGGAACTGGGGCGTGACGACGCAGACGGCGACGAAGGTGTACGTGCATGTGTTGGACTGGCAGGATGAGATGCTGGCGGTGCCGTCGCTGGGGAAGGTGAAGAACGCGCGGTTGTTGAACGGGCAGAAGGTGGAGATGGCGGCGGCGGGTTCGGGCGTGATGTTTAAGCTGCCGGCGCAGCGGGATGCGCTGGACACGATCATCGTCTTGGACAAACAGTAACGCTGCATGATCACACTCAGGAATATCCAAGAAGCGGCGGAGCGCATCCGGCCGATCGCGAAGCGTACGCCCGTGCTGACGAGCGCGAGTTTCAATGAGCGGGCGGGGTGCGAGGTGTTTTTCAAGTGCGAGAACTTCCAGAAGGGCGGGGCGTTTAAGATCCGCGGCGCGGCGAACATGATCTTTTCGCTGGGGCCGGAACAATTGCGCAACGGTGTGGTTGCCTTTTCCTCAGGCAACCACGCGCAGGCGACGGCGATTGCGGCGCGGCATGTGGGGACGAAGGCAACGATCGTGATGCCGACCGATGCGCCGCGCAGCAAGGTGGCGGCGACGCGTGGCTACGGGGCTGAAATCGTCACCTATGACCGGATGACGGAAGACCGCATTGCGATTGGGAAGCGGCTCGCACGGGAGACGGGGGCGACGCTGGTGCCGCCGTTCGATCACGAGCTGATTATGGCGGGCCAGGGAACCGCAACCTTGGAGTTGCTTGAAGAGGTGCCGGATCTCGATGCGCTGGTGGTGTGTGTGGGCGGGGGCGGGTTGATTGCGGGTTCAGCG